>NZ_JAQBOI010000156.1 GCF_028288105.1 Mucilaginibacter sp.
AGCAGATAAGCTTTTTACCAGCAAACGTACCATTGAAGGGCACCGCCAGGGCCTTATCGAAAAAACAGGAACACGCAATACCGCCGCTTTGATCAGGTATGCGGTTTTAAATAGTATTATAGAATAAAATTATCATTAGAATATAAAATTGAATATTTTAATTTCTTTTAAGTAAAACACCGTATTTATTCTTAAATACTGCGTATTTATACTTGTTTATTGAGTTTTCTTTTCTTCAGCTTTGTATTCAATAAGGAGTATATGAAAGCTATTTCTCACCCGTTCGGTTGTAAGATTTTTAACAGAAGTGCTGATAAATATTGAGGATGCCGGGCTGCAGAAATTTAGAGGCAATATAAGTATCATATAATGAGCGCCATGATAAAATGCTTGCTGATTTTGGATAATGACCAAGATGTTCTTGAAATTTTGCAGGAAGTGTTTATTTATGAGGGTTATGAAGTTAAAGCGCTGCAAGGCACTAATAATATTTTTAATGAGATAGCTGTTTGCAAGCCACATGTAATTATGCTCGATTATATTTTAGATGGCGTAAACGGCGGTGAAATTTGCCATCAAATAAAAAATAACCCCCTTACCTGCAATTTACCGGTAATTATAGTATCAGCATACCCAAAAGTTATTAATTCTTTGGGTTATTATGGATGCGACAAGTTTATACCAAAGCCATTTGATATATATGATCTGGTAAACCAGGTTAATCAGCTAATTATTCCGGATAATAAACCCGTATAAATTCATTTTTATTACGTATAAATACTACTTCTAATTAAATTTATTAACTCAAAATTTGCAAGGCAATTATTATCCAATAAAATTTTGATGCTAAGCAATTCGGGAATAAACAAGGTATTACTGTTAGGGCAAATTACAAATGACCCTTTTATTAACAGTTATGTTAAAGATCAGAGCTATGTATCTGTTACACTGGTAACCAACGAACATATAAAAAGGGGCGATGATAACGTAGAGCATAACGAATATCATAAAATTAAGATTCCCGAAAAATTGTTATCTCAGGATAGATTGCAGCTGCAAGCAGGCCAAGTTATTTTTATAGAGGGTAAAATTCATACAAGCGCTGTAATTGATAACGATAATATTAAAAGATATAACCTTGAAGTTATAGTTAATAAATTAGAGGTATTAAATTTGGTTGCAGCACATGCTTATTAATTAAGTTTGTAACTATTGAGAAATATTTTGTAACTTTGAGCACGATATGCCGATTCTTAAAGAAATAAATAACTCCAAGCCGGGACAGCCCGGCTTATTTTTTTGCTAAAAATCCCTTGTTATGTCACCCATCCTCCAACTCTTTTAGGTCTTAAATAAGTTCAGTTTAACCCATCGGCAAATACACCATTGTTACCTTCATGAAAAACCTTATTTTTACCGTTTTATCATTGGGAACATTACCCGCTATTTATGGCCGATATAACAGCATTATCGCAACTGGCTTTACAGCTGCTTCAGCAACTCATCTCTATACAATCTTTCAGTAAAGAAGAAGACCGCACTGCCGACCTTATAGATCAGGTTTTACAGCAGCACGGCGTTAAAACACACCGCAAGCTCAATAATATATGGGCATGGAACAAATATTTTGACGCGGGCAAACCTACTATACTATTAAACTCGCACCACGATACCGTTAAACCCAACAGCGGCTACACCCGCGACCCATATGATGCCAAAATAGAAGATGGCAAGTTGTATGGCCTGGGTAGTAATGATGCCGGTGGGTGCCTGGTATCGTTGATAGCCGTGCTCCTTTACTATCACGATCAGGAAAACCTCAAATACAACTTTTGCCTGGCTACTACTGCCGAAGAAGAGATTTCGGGTGTGAACGGACTCGAGCTTATCATTCCCGACCTTGGCAAACTGGATTTTGGCATAGTTGGCGAACCTACCCTAATGGATCTCGCCATTGCCGAACGCGGACTGATGGTATTGGATTGTACAGCTCATGGCCGCGCAGGTCATGCAGCGCGTGAGGAAGGCGATAACGCTATTTACAAAGCCCTGGCAGATATTGAATGGTTCCGTAATTTTAAATTCCCGAAGGAATCTGAAGTGTTCGGGCCGATAAAAATGTCGGTAACTATTATCAATGCAGGTTCGCAGCATAATGTGGTGCCTGCAACCTGTACCTTTACAGTAGATGTTAGGGTAACCGATGCTTATCGTAACGAAGAAGTGCTGGAGATTATCCGCCAGCATGTAAGCTGCGATGTAACCCCGCGCAGCATCCGTTTAAAACCGTCATCAATAGATAAGAACCACCCATTTGTACAGGCTGGTGTATCATTAGGCCGCAATACCTATGGTTCACCCACAACGTCCGATCAATCTTTATTGGATATCTCCTCCATCAAAATAGGTCCCGGCGATTCCGCACGTTCCCACATGGCCGATGAGTTTATCTATGTAGACGAAATAGGTGAGGGGATAGACTTGTATATTCAGATGCTGAGCAAGATAGTTTGATTTTAGATTTACGAGTTACGATTTTAGATTTAAGAAAAAACTCAAGTGAACAGACAAGAACTACTTTCGAGAACTAAGCAATATGCAATTGCAAACGCGCGGTTAGTTCTCAGTATTCCGGTGAATATGGTTAATCGTAATTATTGCGACCAACTGGCACGAAGTGCAAGTTCAACCGGCGCAAATTACCGGGTGGCATGTAGGGCAAAATCGAAAGCAGACTTTATTAATAAATTAAAGATTGTTGAGGAAGAACTTGATGAACAATGTTTTTCCTGGAGCTTTTGGTTGAATTGAATCCCGAATTAAAAGAAAAAATAACACCTATCTACAAGGAAGGCAACGAACTTCTTTCTATAATTGTATCGTCAATAAACACTTTGCGCGCAAAGTAAATTAGGTTTTAGATATTAAATCTAAAATCGTACATCTAAAATCGTAAATCGAATGAGCAAGCTATGGCAAAAAACCACAAACGTTAATAAGCTGGTAGAAAACTTTACTGTTGGCCGCGACCGCGAGCTGGATAGGCAAATGGCCGCTTTTGATGTGCTAGGTTCACTTGCCCATACCACCATGTTGCAATCTATCGGCTTAATGGAAATGGAGGATCTTGTGTTGGTTCAGCAGGAGCTAAAGTCTATTTATGCCGATATCGAAAACAATAACTTCGAGATAGAAGCTGATGTAGAGGATGTGCATTCGCAGGTAGAAATGCTGCTTACCCGCCGTATCGGCGATGCCGGTAAAAAGATCCACAGCGGCCGTTCACGTAACGACCAGGTACTTGTAGACCTGAAACTATTTTTTCGCCATCAGCTACAACATGTAGTTATTGAAACTGATACCTTATTTCGCCAGCTAATAACACTGAGCGAACTACACAAGGATGTGCTATTGCCGGGTTATACACACCTGCAGGTAGCTATGCCGTCATCATTCGGCCTATGGTTTGGCGCTTATGCCGAAGGTTTGGTAGATGACCTTGAAATGGTTTTGGCCGCCTGGAAGATCACTAACAAAAACCCGTTAGGCTCTGCTGCTGGCTATGGCTCATCGTTCCCTTTGAACAGGACTATGACCACCAATTTGCTTGGTTTCGAAAGCCTTAACCATAATGTAGTTTACGCGCAAATGGGTAGGGGTAAAACAGAGCGTGTTATTGCACAAGCCTTATCATCTATAGCAGCCACATTGGCTAAAATGGCTATGGATCAGTGCCTGTATCTGAGCCAGAACTTCGCTTTTGTAAGCTACCCCGAAAATCTTACTACCGGTAGCAGCATAATGCCGCATAAAAAGAACCCGGACGTTTGGGAAATAATGCGTGGTAAATGCAACCGCCTGCAAGCCCTGCCAAACGATGTTGCACTGATGACCACTAACCTGCCATCAGGTTATCACCGCGAATTACAGTTGTTGAAAGAACTGTTGTTCCCGGCCTTTACCGATTTGATTGATTGCCTGCAAATGGCAACCTTTATGCTGCAAAACATCACCGTAAACAAAAATATACTTGATGACCCTAAATACACCTACCTGTTTAGCGTAGAGGAAGTGAACAAATCGGTATTGAATGGCACACCATTCCGCGATGCTTACAAGCAAATAGGTTTGGATATTGAACAGGGTAATTTTAATCCCGACAAAACGGTTAACCATACCCACGAGGGCAGCATAGGCAACTTACAAAACCAGCAGATAACGGAGGCAATGGATAAAGTGATTAGCAGTTTCGATTTTAAAAAAGTGGAAGATGCAATAAGCTGGTTGGTGAAGTAGCAAGAATATGCAAATCGAAAAAGGCACACAAGTCAGGTTAAAAACTTTCTTAGGAACGTTAGCTGCACGGAAAAAAATAAATCCCTGGGATAACTATTGGAAGCTGATTGGTGAAAAAGGGAAAGTAATAGATGATGAAATTTACAACGGAAGAGTTTTAGTGTTGTTTGAGAAAAATTTAGACAACTTTGAGCTTGCAAATCATAATCCTATTCCTAATTCACTTTGGATTAAACCAACAGACCTGGAGTTAGACAACTAAATAGAATTACAATGAACGGACAAAACCGAAGCGATATTTATCCCGGACTTGAAGTAGATATTATCCTTAAAAAAGATCAGCGTAGCGGTAAACTTACACGCGGTATAGTGAAAGATCTGCTAACCAGTTCTTCTTTCCACTCCCGTGGGATAAAAGTGCGTTTGGAAGATGGGCAGGTAGGCCGTGTGGCCGAGATAGTTGAAGAGGATTAATCACATGAAACAAGTAACCGAACCCAAAAAGAATTTTCTTCTTCGGCTTGATGCACATTATAGGCTATATTTATCATTACTAATAGGAGCTGTCATCTTCTTTTTTACCAGGCATGTGCCGTCGGTTCCGGCGGTAACATTAATTACCTGGATAGCAATTGCCTTAAGTATCATTATATTGGATTGGATAACCATTTTGTCGGCACATCCAAAAGATATTCGTAAGGTTGCCCGTCTGGAAGATTCAAGCAGGTTTACGATATTCCTTTTTGTACTGGTGGCATCGCTGGCAAGTTTAATAGCCATGTACCTGTTACTTAAATCAACTAAAGGCGAATCAGAAGAAACGGTTACCGGCTACATTTTTTTAGCGATGACGGCGGTTGTGGTGTCCTGGTGGATGGTACACACTGTTTTTACCATGCGCTATGCCCACTTGTATTACAATACAGATGAAGGTAAGAAAACCCCGATCGGCGGCCTTGAATTTCCCGGCGATGATAAGGACCCGGATTATCTTGACTTCGTTTATTTCTCCTTTGTTGTCGGTATGACTTTCCAGGTATCTGATGTAGAGATCTCATCCAAACAGATCCGTCGCCTTGCCTGGGCACATGGCCTGATCGCTTTCGCGTTTAATACGGCTATAGTGGCTTTAAGTATAAATGTGATATCGGGGTTGGTATCTAAATAGAAGCCTCACCCCGACCTCTCCAAAGGAGAGGGGGGAATAATGTAAACTTCGTTTTAAAGTCCTCTTCTTTGGAGAGGATTTAGGTGAGGTTCTTATTCTTCCTCTATCTTCGAATGCTTCTGCGTGTCGTTCATAGTAACATATATCACCAACGACACCATAATACATCCGGTAACATACCAGTAAAACCAGTTCTCGTGCCCGTAACCTTTAAACATTAATGCGATATACTCGGCCGAACCACCGAAGATAGAAACCGCTATAGCATAAGGGAAACCCACACCAAGCGCGCGGATATGTGCCGGGAAAAGTTCGGCTTTTACAACAGCGTTAATAGCGGTATAATTACTCACAATAAGCAGGGCCAGCATTATCAGCGCGAAGGCCACCCAAAAGTTATGGGTTTGGCTCAGGTAAGTAAGTATAGGGATGGTAGTAAGTGTACCCAGTATCCCAAAGGTCTTCAGCATTGGCTTACGGCCTATCCTGTCTGATACCCAGCCATACAGCGGCTGTATCAGCATAAAAACAATGAGGGTAAGGCTGGATATTAAAGTAGCCTCGTTCTTGCTGAAACCATTGGTGTTCACCAAAAACTTCTGCATATAGGTAGTGAACGTATAAAATGCTACTGTACCGCCAATGGTTAACCCAATAACGGTTAAAACAGCCCTTGGGTGCTGCGCTAAAGCCCTTAACGAGCCACGCGCGTTTTTATTCACATCTTCGGGTTTATTCAGCGTAACAGACTCCTGCAGGCTGCGCCTTAAATACATTACAATAATGGCCAGCATGGCGCCAATGGCAAATGGTATGCGCCATCCCCAGGAGTGCAATTGTTCTTCTGTCAGGAAAACGCGTTGCAATAATATCAGTACCCCAAGGGCAAGCAACTGCCCCATAATAAGCGTGACGTATTGAAAGCTGGAGTAAAATCCGCGGTCCTTTTTGGTAGCCATTTCACTCAGGTAAGTGGCGCTGGTGCCGTATTCGCCGCCCACGCTAAGCCCCTGCACAATACGTGCGAAAACCAACAATATAGGAGCGGCAATGCCGATGTGATTGTAGTCGGGTGTAATAGCGATAATTAACGACCCGGCACTCATTAGTAAAACCGAAAAGGTAAGTGCTGTTTTACGGCCACGTTTATCGGCAAAAGTACCCATTAGCCAACCGCCTATTGGGCGCATTAAAAAGCCGATAGCAAAGATTCCTGCGGTATTTAGTAGCTGTGCTGTAAGGCTCCCTTTTGGGAAAAAGGCCCCTGCAAAGTACAGCGAGAAGGCTGAGTAAACATACCAATCGTACCATTCCACCAAATTACCCAGCGACCCGCCAACAATTGACCATACACGGCTTTGGGTGGTTTGTGGTTCGGCGATAGTGCTTGTATTCATATGCGATCAGGTTTTCTGTCGCAAGATAATGAAATAAATTTTTTAGCTCCCTCGTCATTGCTGTAAGGAGCGATCTTGAATATCTTCACCTCTCTGTCATTTCGAACGAGGTACGAGGAGAAATCTTGTTCGAGCAGTAGGTATACGATAGGTTTTTGCTTTATGAGTGTTAGTCCGCTCATCGCCGCCGAGGCTCCTTGTTTTTCGCTGTCGTTTTATTTCTAAGGTGCTCAAGAGGGCTTCGCCGTTTTCTCTTGATAGAAAAGAAGCAAAAGATCAAGACAAAAAAATCCTTCCCCGCACAGGCCTTTACCCATCGGCCCCGGTTTTTTGTCACCCCAGCGCTCCTCAATACTGTCCTAAATCTTGGCAATCGTATAAATATCGCTTCAGACCAAACCTAAAGTAACTTTATGTCGTGTTGAAAAAAAATCCCATAAATCCTCAAATCAGATAAATCAAGGTTCAGACAAATTTCTTACCTTCCCTGATGCTTTTCACCGAAGACTTTTTGCATTACGTTTGGAAGTTCCGTTTGTTCGATCGTATCAACCTGCGTACAACCGGGGGCGAAGAGCTGGAAGTATATTCGGTAGGGTTGCATAACTCACATGCCGGGCCCGATTTTCAGAATGCGCGCATCCGCATAGGCGAAACTACCTGGGCCGGTAATGCGGAACTGCATCTTTCCTCGTCAGACTGGCAACGGCATGGGCACACCGCCGATAATGCTTATGATAATGTGATACTGCACGTGGTCTATAGGGATGATGAGCCGCTGTTTAAGGCAGATGGCCGCAAGGTACCCACATTGGAACTGAAAGACCGCATATCGCCCGATCTGTATAACCGTTATCATAACCTGGTGTTTGGCAACCAAACTATTATCCCATGCGAGGCAAGTATTGCAACCGTTGATGGCCTTACCATGCAAAATTGGCTTACCCGCATTTTGGTAGAACGGTTAGAGAAGCGGTCGGAAGCTGTAATAGCGGCCCTTGCAGTCAACCGTGGAGATTGGGAAGAAACTTTTTACCAGTTTTTGGCGGCAAACTTTGGGTTCAAAACCAATGCACTACCATTTGAGTTGACAGCTAAATCGTTGCCCCAAAGTATCTTGGCAAAGAATAAAAATAACCCGATGCAAATTGAAGCCCTGATATTTGGACAGGCCGGTTTCCTGAATGAAGATCTGCAGGACGAATATCCGCGCAGCTTAAAAAAAGAATACGATTATCTAAGTAAAAAGTATAGTCTGCAGCCCATAGAAACCCACCTCTGGAAATTCCTGCGGATGCGCCCGCAAAATTTTCCAACTATCAGATTGGCGCAGTTTGCTGCGCTGGTAATACAATCAAACCACCTGTTCTCTAAAGTGCTGGAAGTAAAAGATGTGAAGGGCCTGCGAGATTTGTTTACCGATATTAAGATAAATGAATACTGGGAAACCCATTATCGTTTTGATAAAGAATCAAAACCTGCCGGGAAAAGTTTGGGCCATGCATCTATAGATACCATATTGCTCAACACTGTGGTATTATTTTTGTTTAGTTATGGTAGGCACCTGCAATTGCAGCACTTTGTTAGCCGCGCTTTAAAGTTACTGGAGAATATTCCGGCCGAGCAAAATAATATTACGGCAGATTTTGCTAACTTAGGAGTAAATATTAATACAGCCTTTGAGTCGCAGGCGTTGCTGGAGCTAAAAAATACTTATTGCGATTATAAGAAATGCCTGCAATGTGGCGTTGGTATTAAGATATTAAAACCCTGCTGATATGTTACAACGGATAATCACCTTTTTTGAGCGCTATTCCTTCGGGGTATGCACCTATCTGGGCGAGCGTTTTAATATTTCTATCAGCAAGATCAGGCTTTTCTTTATCTATTCATCATTCCTGGCAGTAGGTTTCCCGCTGATAGTCTACTTCTTTGCCGGCATAGTGCTCGATTTTCGTAATTATATTAAACGCAGCCGTACACGTGCTGTAGATATGTGATCTTATTAACCCAATTGTCATTTCGAACGAGGTACGAGGAGAAATCTTTTACACTGTGCGGTTAAGGCTATTTTAATAATGGGCGGGGCATTGCCTTCGGCCCGGGCTTTTCGCTCATACTGCACAGGCATTAGCCACAAGGCCGGTATCCGCTTCAATCCCTAACGCAGGACAAAGGCAATGTAGAGACGCGATACTTCGCGTCTTTTTTAAATTCCTTCCTAATCAAACAACCCTTTATCTTTCCCTATAAACTGTGGGCGGTGCAAATTAATATCTAATTTCTTATTCAGCTTTTCAATCACATAATCACACAACTCGGGCGAATAGCGTTCGTCGTGTTGGTGCATAAAAAACCAAATGGATTGCAGGCCTTGTTGCTTCCAGTCGGCAATGCGTTCTACCCATTCGTCGCAACGGGCGTAGTCGGTAGGGTGAAGACTATTGCCCACAAAACGAATAAAGGCGTGAGGGGTAGGCAGGCTCATGTGTAAGCAATCGCGACGGCCGGTTGCGTCGGTTATAACCGCGCCAATATTTAATCGCTTAAACAGGCTAAAAACAGCATCCCGGTTTTCGGGTATGGCAAACCAATCTTTATGGCGCAACTCTACAAATACAGGTACATCTGTTGGCAATTGTTCCAGGTAGGCGGTTAGTTCGGGCAGGCTCTTTGGGGTGAAGTTATCACTCAGCTGCAAAAATAATGGCCCAAGCTTATCGCCGAAGGCCATAATGCCTTCGTAATAACTGGTGGTAACATCTTCGGCATTTTTTAACCTGCGTATGTGACTGATGCTTTGCGAAAATTTAGGGCAAAATTTAAACCCGGGGGTTACATCTGCTTTCTGTTTCCATTTGCCAATGGTATCCGGGCCGTAAACCTGGTAAAAGGTAGCGTTTAACTCTATACAGTTAAAATGCTTTACGTATTCGTCTAAAAAGTTGGCGTCTTTAGTTTTGGGTGGATAGATTTTGCCCACCCATTCTTTTCGACCCCATTTTGCACACCCTACATGTACTTGTAGTGGCTTGCTTTTATCTGCCGCTTGCAGCGTTTCAATAGTAAATGCCGGGTCGGGCGGCAGGGTGAAATCTACAGCAGGCAATTCATGATCGGGTACGCGGCCAAATTCCATAGTAATAATATTGCTTTATGCCGAAGATACAGCGATTGCACCAACAAAAAAAGAGAACGGCTATACCGTTCCCTTTTTTTGCGACATGTTGATAGGCAACTACTCATCATTCACCTAATCAACTACTCACCAATTACAAGAACATACCACCCGATGCTTCTATCCTTTGTGCGTTTATCCAGCGGGCATCTTCGGTACATAAAAATGCTATTACCCCGCCAATATCATCTGGCTGGCCAGGCCTGCCCAATGCGGTTATTGACGATATAAAATCGTGCAGCTGCGGGTGACTGTTAAAAGCTTCTTTGGTAAAGTCTGTCTCAATTATGCCCGGCGCAACAAGGTTAGCTGCAATACCACGGCCGCCCAGCTCTTTGGCCAAATATTTAGTAAACACCTCAATAGCGCCTTTCATTGATGCATAAGCCGCGTAACCCGGTGTGGCAAAACGTGTAAGCCCCGTTGATATGTTAATAATGCGGCCACCATCGGCAATGGTAGTAAGCAGTGTTTGGGTTAAAAAGTAAACGCCTTTAAAGTGAACGTTAAACAGGTTGTCGAAATCTTCTTCGGTGGTTTTGGCAAATGGCGATGCTGCATCGATGCCGGCATTGTTTATCAGAAAATCAAACGTAGCCCTGTTCCATTTTTGCTGCAGGGTAGTGGTTAACTGTTCTTTAAAAGTATCGAATGATGCAATTTTAGAGGTGTCTAACTGTAAAGCCGCGGCTTTTAATCCTTGCTCTTCAATTTCTTTTACAACCTCATCCGCTTCTTCTTTTTTGCTGCGGTAGGTAATTATTACATCGTTACCATTTTTGGCAAGCTTTAACGCGGTGTTTTTACCAAGGCCCCTGCTTCCGCCTGTTATTAATGCAATTTTGTTTGTGGTTTCCATTACTTTTTGTTTTAGATGATGGAACAAAGGTGCAGCAAAAATGATGCGTAAAAATGGTGACAGCTACAGTTTAAATGGTGAACAGTACAGTATTTTGAGCTTGATTGATTTTTTAACCACAGAGAAGACAAAGAAAGAACCACAAAGTATACATAGATTAATAGCTACCTCAGTGGTCTCTGTGCAAACCTCTGCTAACTCTGTGGTTAAAATTAATTTAACGCTTCTTCAAATATCCGTTCCCTGTATTGTTTTGGTGTAACACCCTCAAATCGCTTGAAAAATTTGGTAAAGTTTGATGCATCAAAGGTGAGTTTAAATGCCACTTCCTTGATGGGTTTATGCTGCTGTATCATGCCTTTAGCAATGGCCATTATCTTTTCTTCGAAGAAGAAACAGGGCGGTTTGCCGGTAGTTAGCTTTATGGTATTAGTGAGGTGTGTAGGGTGTATGTGCAGTATCTCGGCAATGTCACGTATCTCAAACATATCCACTACACGTTCATGCACCACATCATCTAGGTGTTTATCAAGCTCCTTCAGGTAATCGGCAAATATTTCATGCTGACGGGCTAATATTTTCTTGGGGATAGGGGTTGACATATTGTTGTTTGTATGGTAAAGATAGGGGTTTTATAATTTTTTAACGTTATATGATAAAATGGGTGAAAATACCCTTTTTTTAGCTTTGACTATCAGTAACTTAGATGCGACCTAATCTTGTTGTATGAAACGTTTAACCTTGCTATTTACAGTCGCGTTGCTGTTTGCCGCGATACCCGGCTTTTGTATTCAGAAAGATACCACGGCAAAGCCATTAGCAAAACCTGTTGTTGCGCCTGCCCCGCCAGTTTCGGCTAATGTGCCGCATGTAACAAAAGTTTTTGCTAAGCAAATGACTATAGATTCTACAAAGGGCATTGCTTTTTCAAACGATATTATCCTGGTTAAGTTAATATTCCCTAAAGAGTTTATACAAACCAGGCCAACAGACAAAAGTAGGCTAATGCTTTATGCCAACGGGATAGAATTAAAAGGAATAAGTTCTGATCTGTTTAGCAAAATAACCAAAGAGCAGTTTGTAACTACTGATACGGTTGTGTGGATACCGTTTAAACTTAAGCGCGATACATCCACAAAAGCAGCCTGGGATTATCTTTATCGCCTTACTGATAAGTGGAATAGTAATAAAATAAATGTACATATCACAGTGGGTTGGGAGGGAATGTTCCCGGTAAAAGTGTATCCAACAGATTACGAACGAACCGCAATAGCTATCACGTACTATAATATTGTAGTTTTTTGGTTAATGACGCTGGCTTATGCCGGGCTGTTACTGTTATTAGGAAGGTTGGTTATCAAATCGGATATATTAAAAGAAGGGCCTAACGGGGCTTACAGCCTTGCACAAACACAACTGGCATTTTGGACGGTGCTAATTATTGCCGGGTTTATTTATTCACTGGTTTTAACAGATATTCCTTCAACGCTTAATACCTCTATTTTAGAACTGTTGGGTATAAGTGTGTTAACAAATGGATCGGCATCGTATATCGACTATTTTAAAAAACAGAAGAAGGGCACTTATACTCCAAAGAAATCCAGGAGCTTTTTATGGGATATACTTAGCGATGGTACAAGCCTCAACATGCAGCGTTTCCAGATATTTGCGTGGAATATTGTTTTAGGGACATATTTTTTGGTGTACACATTCAACAATAAATCTATGCCTACTTTTCCTGATGTACTTTTATTGCTGGCAGGTATGAGTTCGTTAACATACGTATCAGCGAAACCAACCGAACCTAAATAACTAACCTATTATGAGCACTTATCAAACAGGAAACGGAATCGGGCAGGATGGCAGTGAAAAAGTAAACCTGTCCGAAACTAAATAATTTGCCTAGGCAAATAGATCAGTCTTAAACTTTGGTGCTACCCGTTTCTTGGATGCCTGCTCATAGGCATAGGCCAGGCTTATCAGGTTACCTTCGTTCCAGGCAGTTCCTACAAACGATATGCCCATCGGCAGATCATGCCAGGCACCCATCGGTACCGTGATATGCGGATAACCGGCCATGGCAGCCGGCCCGGAAAACGAAAACCCATTATCGTAGTCGCCATTGATCAGGTCGATACAAACCGCGAAGCCGTTGGTAGGTGCAATTAAGGCGTCCAGTTTATTTTCCTTGAGCAAGCCGTCAATGCCTTGTCGGCTTAGCTTGGTGGTTTTGGCAACGGCGTCTAAATATTCCTTACTGTTCAGGTCGCCTTTTGTCTGTGCATACTCGGCTGTTTCTTGTTTAAAAAATGGCATTGCTTTTTCCTCGTGTTGCTTGTTAAAGGCAATAACATCGGTCAATGTTTTAACTTTTGCGCTGGCTTTGCTCAGGTAGCGGTTAAGGCCATCTTTAAATTCATACAACAGTACCTTAAATTCTGCACCGTCTATAGGTTTTAATCGGGTATCCAGATCAACTTCTACAATCTCGGCACCCTGCTTCTTTAGGGTTTCAATAGCCGCTTTAAGTAACTTATCTGTAGCGGCGGGCAGCTTTTCAATTTTTACTAAGCCAAGCCGTTTGCCTTTTAGCCCGTTAGCGTCCAGATACTTGGCATAATCTTTTTCGGACTTGCTTTTAAGCGTTGCATCATCGGCAGCATCGATATCTGCTAATGCACCAAGCAGTATAGCGGCATCTTTAACGGTGCGTGCCATTGGCCCGGCGGTATCCTGCGTTTTTGATATCGGGATAATCCCCGTGCGGCTCCATAAGCCCACTGTCGGCTTTATACCCACCAGGCCATTTACTGACGCCGGCGATACAATAGAGCCATCTGTTTCGGTACCTATGGCTATGGCGCATAAGTTAGCTGCCGTTGCCGAGCCCGAACCTGCGCTGGATCCGCTTGGGTTCCTGTCAAGCACATAAGGGCATTTGGTTTGCAAGCCCCTGCTGCTCCAGCCGCTTGTTGAACGTGTAGAGCGAAAGTTTGCCCACTCGCTTAGGTTGGTTTTACCTAAAATTACCGCGCCTGCCTTACGCAGTTTGTGTATAATAAAGGCATCTTGCTTGGCGAAATTATCGCTCAAAGCTAAAGAACCCGCGGTGGTGTGCATATTATCGCCGGTATCAATATTGTCTTTTATCAGGACGGGGATGCCATGCAAAGGGCCGCGTATTTTGCCGGCTTTGCGTTCTTTATCCATATTATCAGCCATATCCAGCGCGCTTTTATTCAGCTCGATAACCGAGTTTAATTTAGGGCCGTTCTTATCTATCGCTTCAATTCTTTTTAAATACAGTTCGGTTATTGCCCGGGAGGTGTGCGTGCCGCTTTCCATCTTCTTTTGAAGATCGCCTATTGTCGCTTCATTCAGTTCAAAATCGTCGGTAAAGCCTTCGGTGCCATCCGTTTTTTTATCTGCAAATGGTTGTGTGCATGATGCTGCTACAAGGGTTGATAAAGTTAGACCAGCTAATGAACCTGTTTTTAAAAAGTTTCTTCTTTGCATATAGAGTGCGATATTTTAATAGTCCCAATTAACGAAATAAATAGTTGATTATAAAGCTAATCTGCAAAGAACATGGGTTTGCCCGATGGAGGAATGATCAAGTCTTTATTATAATTGGGCAAAAGCTTGTGTAAAACACCGGCAGGCATTTTGCCTACATCTAAAAAGGTCCAGCTTTTACCCTTGTTATCACTAATAGCCAGCAGGTAGGAGCGGCCAACATACCGCCCGTTAAACATCCTTAAGACAATGGTTTCGGGAATCAGGCAATGTATTTGGCTGCCTGCTTTATAGAATGGGCCGGGCGAACCTACCGACCCGTCAAATGTCATAATGCCTTGTTTTTTCAGGGTTTCTATACGCTCTGTTATGAGTTTTTGCATAGTATCCCTACCGCCGGATAATTCGACCAATTTAGGATATGTAAGGTCAATAACCGTCCTGAAATCGCCATTAAACGTCGCTACGGCAAAACGTTTCGCCTGTTTTTTAACCACTACGGTATCCTGGGCAAAAGTTGCAAAAGGGGTTAGTAGAATAAGTATAAAAAAGATGAAATTTTTAATAGAGCACATTTACAATTTCGGCAAAGCCGGGTTTTCTGTTTATGGTGGTCCGCAAATAACGGCGATGAATTTATAACGAAGTTATGATTATTTCATTGCTGCTGGTAATCGTTTGGTTATAGCATTACGGGCTGAGCCGGCTTGGGGATTATCAGGTTATTATTAAAGTTAGGGAATAAAGCTTTAACTGAATTAATGGTGCCCTGGTTCAAATCCAAAAAGCTCCAATTTTTGCCCCCGTCGTTACTTATAGCCAGCAAATTGCTTTTTGCAGACATGCGCCCCCTTGAAGTTTTCATGATCAGTGTTTCGGGGATCAGGCAATGAATTTCGGTGCCGGCTTTATAAAACTTACCCGGCGAGCCAATACTGACTTTCTCGAACGCAAACCCCTGTGCTTTCATTTGGTTAATACCGTTGCTCATCATTTGAAGCATTTTTTCTTTACCACCGGCTAACGCAACTGCTTTTGGGTAGGTATGAGCAATAACTGTTTTAAAATCGCTGTTTAACAATGCCTTAGCAATTGTATTGGCCTGGCGTTTAATAACCGTGGTATCCTGTGCAAAAAGCGAAACAGGTAATAAAAGGAGCAGTGTTATTTTAAGGAATAATCTCATTTCTTTTTAGGTGTTTTACCGATCAGTATTTTTTCGGCCAGCTGGTTTGTACCGTCAACCTTATCGGTGTATTTTATGCCCAATATCTGACTAATTAAATTAAATACCGAAACATTCTCAAAAGCCGGGATACTTAAGCGTTTTTTAAAGGCCGGGCCCCAGGCGTAAAAGCTTGCGTGCATATCTTTTACCACACTTGGGTCGTACCCGTGCCAGCCGGGGTTTATTGTTTTTTTGTTGTACAGGTTAAAAACCTTTGGGGTAAAAGGTATTAACAATATATCGCCTATGCGGTTATGCCAGTCGTCGGTTGTGCCGTAATGCAGGCGGGCGGGTACATTGGTTTTTAGATACACATCGTAATCCTTCGCTTCTTTTTTTAATGCCTCGTATGTGCTTTGGATATATTTTTTATCCTTAGCGTAAAGCTCCACCAAAACACCATCGCCAGATACTACAAATTGAGTGGTATCAATAGCGGCCGGGATACCTATAGGGTTTTGGTTATCAACTTTGGTCATGCCGTGGTCTGATACAAAAACAAAGTTCACATCCAACCCGGTGGTTTTAACAGCCTTCTGCAATTCGTTAACTGCCGAATCTACAAAATGTACTTCGTGCGCTGTCTCTGGCGATTCCGGGCCATAAGTATGCGCGGCATGGTCAACCTGCGGGAAGTAAAACGTTATCAGGTGCGGGCGCTGGGCAGGGGGGAGTTTCAGCCAGTCAACCACTGCTGCGATACGGTTATGGATGTCTATCTTTTCGTTGTAAATGTAATAATAGGTTGGGCGTGTGCCTTGGATCTCAGCTTCCGACGCTACCCAGTAAAAACTGGCCGAAAGCATTTTTTGCTGCTCGGCACGTACCCAAAGCGGGGCGCCGCCATACCAGGTGCCATCGGCAACCTTGGCTTTATTACCCATCGAATATTTATCGTTACGGGTACGATCGTAAAAGGTATTGTTCACTAAACCCGAGTGGGATGGATATAAACCGCTTATTATGGCGTAATGGTTTGGAAAGGTAACCGAAGGATAAGAAGGGGTCATTGATGCCGCGCTTACCCCTTCACCGCCCAATCTGAGTAGGTTTTCGGCATTGTATTTTTTAGCGAAATCGTACCGGAAACCATCGGCAGAGATCAATATTACATAAGGCTTTTTTTGCTGAGT
>NZ_JAQBOI010000161.1 GCF_028288105.1 Mucilaginibacter sp.
GTAACCTGGCCTATAAACGATATTAAGAAATACATTAAAACACAGCCCGGGCTTACTTACCAGAAAGTGGTAGGCAACCTAAACTATTACGACGGGAAAAACTTTGCCGCAGGTATAACATGCCCCATGATAATGGGGATAGGTTTGTTAGACCCATATGCACCACCGGCAAATGAGTATGCTACCTTTAACATTGTACCGGGCAAAAAGCGGATAATGGTATTTAAAGATCTTGGGCACGAGATATCGCAGGCTTACAAAAACCTTGAGGGCAGATGGATGCGCGATTATTTTGGATTATTTTAACAAATAAGATGATTAAAACTTACTTAAAATATTTACTAATAGCCACCAGTTTTATGATGCTGGCGCCAAATAGCAGCCATGCGGGTGGCTTCCCTGTACGGCCAAAAAGGTTGTTGCTATCACCATCATTCAGTTATTTTTATGCTGATAGGAGCTGGGACTCCTTACGCCGTAAAAACCTGTTTGCCAACGGCGGTCAGTTCGAGTCATTAGGCTTTTCGTTATACGCTGAGTACGGCTTAAGCAGGCGGTTTACCCTGATAGGGTTGCTGCCGTATGTAAAAAATACCTACGCGGATAATAACTCCAAAACGGTAAGCTCGGGCCTTACCGATCTGGAAGTGGGTGTACGCTACTACCTGGCCAACATCAACTACACCTATTATTTTACCATACAGGGTGCCTTTGTTACCCCGCTATATACCGATCCAAACTTAGGTTACCGCGAGCAGGGTGCCGAGTTAAAACTGGCCTTCGCAGGCAGCGGTAAGGTGCTGGGCAAAAACTGCTATTTTACGCTGGAGAACGGCGTACGCCAGTACTTCGGTTCTGAAGGGCCTATCCAGGACAGGTATAACGGCTCATTCGGTTTAACGCTGGATAGGAAGTTCCGTCACCAGATATCGGTATCGGTAGGTGGGTTTTATTCGGCCAGTAGCTTTACCAAATTTTCACCTATACAGGCAACCAATAAAAACTTCGCGTTTAACCAGGCTTCGTTAACTTATGGCTACACATTTGACAGGCGGTTCTCTACATTCTTAACGGGGGGACACTTTATAAATGGCCGCAACACCGGCGATGGTACCACCGCATCCGTAGCATTCATGTACAAGCCCTTTAGATAGATTTTATGGCCAGATTATTCATCATATTTTTTCTTTTACCTTTTTGCTGTGTAGCGCAAACCGCCGAAACCTTTATGCAAACCGGCAACGCAAAAGCAGGGCAAAAGAACTATAATGCCGCCATTGCCGATTTTACAAAAGCCATACAACTGGATGGCAAGAACGGACGGACATACTTTTACCGCGCCAATGCTTATAACGATTTGAAAGAATACTCAATGGCCATACAGGATTATGACCACGCCATTGAACTTGACCCTAAAAACCCTTTCGCTTATTTTTATCGCGGTAACGCAAATAACGCGCAGCAAAAATTTGCCGATGCCGTAACAGATATTACCAAAGCGATTGCCCTGGCACCCAATGCAGATATGTACCACTACAGGGCAAATGCAAGAGCAAGCCTGGGCAACCATGCTGGTGCTGTTGAAGATTTTACCAAAGCCATTGCTTTAAATCCTAAAGATCCCTCGCTTTATGAGTACCGTGGTGTAGCCAAAAGCAATTTAAAATATAACGAAGGCGCTATTGAAGATTACAATATAGCGGCAGGCCTCGACCCTAAAAACGCCGACCTGATATTTTATCGTGCCAACGCGAAGGGTAACGTAGGCGATTTTAAAGGCGCCATTGCAGATTATACCGCTGCGACCAACATGAACCCCAAAAATGCCGAAGCTTTCTTTTATCGCGGTAACGCATACAGCAATTTAAAAAATTACAATGCGGCCATTGCCGATTATAAAAAGGTGATTACGCTTAACCCTAAAATGCCAAACCTATACAGGTACCTGGCAAACGCTTTAAGTAATAATAATGATAAAAAAAGCGCGCTGGAATACTTTGGCCAGGCTATAAAACAAGATCCTAATAATGCCGAACTATACCTGTTTGATGGCATTGTGAGGTATAACCTGGATGATAGGGAAGGCGCAATGACTGATTTTGATAAGTCGATTGATTTAAAACCAAGCTCGGAAGCCTACCAGAACCGTGCAGACTTAAAGCTTAGCACTAAAAATTACGACGAATCAAAACAAGATGCTAATAAAGCCATTGAGCTGGATGCTAAAAACAGCTACGCCTATATTACCCGTGCAAGGGCCAAGCTGGAACTGAAGGATACCGCAACAGCATTAACCGACCTGAACCTGGGCATTAAAATGAACCCCTCTAACGATTACTCGTATGTTGTGTTAGGCAATATAGCAACTGATCGTAAAGATTACGCTACAGCGCTTAAAAACTATACCCAATCGTTAGAGATACAGCCCGGTAATGTAGAAACGCGTTTAAGGCGAGCCAATACCCGCTTAAAGGCGGGTGATAGGGCAGGTGCCTTAGCCGATTTTAAGAAGATGACAGATACAGGTACCAGCGACGATAGTTTTTACGTACGGATGGTAAGATCGATGATGAAGGCCAGTTTCAACGGCGAAAGTTTACCGATACTAAATACACTGATCATAAAGAACCCAAAGATCGCGACTTTTTATGTAGGGCGTGGTGCGGCTAAACAAAGCCTTGGTGATACTAATGGTGCTATTTTAGATTATAATGCCGCTTTAAAACTGGATACCGCGTCTGTTGATGCTTACAGCAACCGGGGCAGCGCTAAGCTTGATCTAAAGGATTATCCCGGTGCATTAGCTGATATTAGTAAAGCCATTAAGATCCACGAGGATAATGAAGAGCCGTATCTTATACGAGCCAAAGTACGTATGGCCATGAAGAACTACCAGGGAGCTGCAGACGATTACAGCAGCGTTTTATTTATTGACCTGGACAACACTGTTGTTTTCGCGTATCGTGGCCTGGCGCAAAGCTATCTGGCCAATACCGACCGTATGAATGCCGACTTTAGCTACGCTCTAAAACTGGAACCAAATAACGACGAGATCTACTATCTGCGCGGACAAGCACGCATCAATACAAAAGATGTTACAGGCGCCTGTGCCGATTTTAAAAAGGCTGCTACCTTAGGTTCTAAAGCCGCCGTTGAAGAAGCTAAGAAGTATTGTAAATAGGAATAACTCCCGCCAGTTGGTGTGCTCCACCTGTCATTTCGAACGAGGTACGAGGAGAAATCTTGTTCATTGTGCAATTTCGCCACCTATCATTTGAACAAGATTTCTCTCTGTCGTTCGAAATGACAGTTCGCTTAGTGCAATTACCTACATCTTCCCAAACAATCCTTCAATTGCCTTCACCCTGTAATCAAACACTTCTTTAAGTTTTTTACCTACAAAAACTTTGTTGGCAAACTGCCCTATAATACTGTAAGGGATAGCATAATTAAGTATGTCGGTCATTTCTACACCGCCGGGTATCTCTTTAAAATGATGCTGATGATGCCATAATGCATATGGCCCAAAGCGCTGTTCATCCACAAAATATTGCCCTTCCACTACGTGGGTTATTTCGGTCATCCAGTTTAGTTTTATGCCGGCCAGGGGCGATATTTTGTAGGTAATGATCATACCTGCATACACTTTGGTATCGGTGGTATAATCAGATGTTACCACAAAACGCATATCTGCAGGGGTTATCTTTGCCAAGTTTAGCGGCGACGAAAAGAAATTCCAGGCCTCATCTAAACTAATAGGGATATTCTGTTTAAACTTTAAAGAGTATGTTTTCACGCTTGTGTAACAGGCATAATGGGTTGCTGTTTTAAGTATAGCATATTAAAGTCCGTTAGCTTCTGTTGCAATAGGCAAGTCCCTTCTGCTCCATTCACTCCACGAACCAACATAAAGTTTTGGCCCGGTAATACCGGCATGCTCCATGCCCAACAAAGTGTGGCATGCTGTAACACCCGATCCACAATGAACGATCACATCTTCGGGCTTTACATCGCCAATAGTATCTTTATAAAGAGTTGCCAATGCCTGCGAGGTAAGGTATTTGCCCTCGGGCGATAGGCTGGTGCTGTAAAACAGATTTACAGCGCCGGGTATATGGCCTGCAACCAGGTCGAGTGGTTCGATATAGCCCAGATAACGCTGCCCCTCTCGCACGTCAATAACCACACGATGGTCGGCTTTGGCGGCTGCTTTTACTTCTTCAATATCTACCGTATGGCTAAATTCTTTGGGGATAGGGTAGGGCCCGGTAGCAGTGGGTTTGTACTCGTCGGTACTTAGTTCCATACCCTCATCAGTAGCAGCCTTTAAACCGCCATTTAGTACCTGTACGTTGGTATGGCCTATCGAGCGCAGCATCCACCAAAGGCGTGCACCACCCATAGCCCCGTTTTTATCATCGTAAACCACAATGTGGCTATCGGGCTTTATGCCCCAGCGTGATAAAGTTGCCGCAAAATCCTGTAATGATGGTAAAGGGTGCCTTCCGCCAATGGCAGGGTCGGCAGGGTGCTCGGCCAGGTCATCGTCTAAAGTGGCAAAGATGGCATTTGGTAAGTGGCCTGCCAGGTAGCGCTCGTGCGCGTTGGCACCGGCACGTACATCAATTATTATGGTTGAAGGGTCAAATACCCTTGGGTCGGTAATTTCAATAAGCGGAGACATAGGCTTGTTATGTTTACAAGCAAATATATAAATGTAGAAGCTATATAAAGTAAGAATTTGGTAAAGTTTGGCGGCCACAAAGCCTTATGCCTACCTGCGTTAAGGATAGAAGCGGATACCGGCCCGTGGTTAAGGCCCGTGTAGTATGAGCGGATGAGCCCGGCCGCAGGCAACGCCCTTATTCAGTTAGCAGTTTTTAGTTTCAGCAGGCAGCCTGTCCTGTGAGATGTAGGCAACTATTCACCACCCTCTATTCACCACTCACCACCACTTACTGCACCATTTTATTAGCACAGCACGAGCTTGCAAAAGCTTCGGGTTTGGCTTTGAAAACGAAACCCATGCTTAGTATGTAACCCATAGCTTCGTGCAGGGCAGCATTGCTTTTAAAATTGGGGTTGGTATTAATATCGGCATGTACCTCCAATTCTACATCGTACAGGTCAAGCAGGTCGCAAAGCTTGTAGGCAATGTCAATTGATTTTTGCACCTCGCAAAGCATACGTTCTTTGATGCTCATTTTTTGCGAAGAGCGTTCCTGGTGAATGAACATAAAAGCCCCACGCTGCTCACGGATAAAAACAATTACAGTAGCAAAATCGGTAACCGCGCCTTTCACCTGCGAATCTGTACCGATACAAACTTTTAGTTTATTGCCCAGGTTTGTTTCCCGTTCAATGGCAGCTTCAACCTCTTCAAGTATGGGGGTTTGGATAACCTCACCGCTAAATTTTCTCCAGGTCATAAAAATTGTTTTAGGTTAATTTTATCTGATCTGCTTTTACAGGTCTATAAAAGTAAGCGATAAACTATTTTATAAACGTTAATATGTGGTAATTTATTTGTTAACATTTTACTGAATATTAACAGGTTAGGTGATTTTGTTTTTTAATTGTTGATTTTTTAATGTGCGGGGAATAGTTGTTTAAATTAATGATGGCGTTGCCTGCGGCCGGGCTATCCGCTTATACTGCGCAGGCCTTAACCACGGGCCGGTATCCGCTTCAATCCCTAACGCTGCACAAGCCAAATGTGGTGTAAACAAAAAAGCCGCTTCCTTTTCAGGAAACGGCTTATAATAGGGTTAAGATTGGATCTTTATCTGGCTTTGTAATTTTTAGCCTTTTTAATCGGCAGGTGCGGTTTGCCTTCGGGGTGTATTTCAGGCGCGCCAACCATGGTCATTGCGCAACGGAAACCAACTTCGGCACTTGTAGCTTCCTGGTCCATAAAACGGCGGGTTGCAGGGTTTAACCAGTAAGACATATCATTCCATGAACCGCCTTTGTAAACCTTTGAGTGGTTATTAACCAAAGTTGTGGTACCATACAAGCTGGTGTTTACCGAATCGCCGTAATCCCTGTAATCATTTGTGTAAGCTTTGCCGGCCAATGGGTCTTTTACTACGCTTGCAGTAGTTGCCGCCGGCTGTGCGCTGTTAACTGCGCCCGGTTGCGTATTGCCAGCGGCCTGTGCCTGTTGCTGGGCTATCATTTCGCTGTATTTTAATTTTTTATTAGACCTGGCCGGGTCTTTAATAGGGCGGCCATATTTGTCTTTTGCATATAAGCCCTTTATAGGGTCGGCAAGGCGTTTATTGGTAAACTCGTTACCACGGAAAGGGTTCAGATCATCCACTTCTTCAAATGAAGTTTGGCGATAAGTATCAGCAACCCATTCGTTAACATTACCTGCCATGTTATACAAACCAAAATCATTTGGCTGGTATGAACGTACTGGGGCGGTAATAATGGCTTTATCATTTAAGCCACCCGCAACACCCGCGTTATCACCGGCGCCGCGTTTAAAGTTGGCTAATATTAATCCACGTGTTTTTTTGCTTGGCGAACGTACACCAAGGCCATCCCATGGGTATACGCGGCCATCGTTAATGTTTTCGAACTGGGTATTACCGGCAAGTGCCAAAGCGGCATATTCCCACTCCGCCTCAGATGGTAGGCGGTAACCTTGTTTTAATATACCATCCTCTAAACGTACCGGCCTTACCGCGCGTCCATTTTTACCGGTACCGGTAGTAGGTGCGTTAGGGTTAAGGTCTGTTATCATTTTTTTACCGTCAATTCCGGCACCTTTGTATTGGCCGTTTAGGTACATGTCGTTATTATAAGGCTCTTTTTGAGCGTTATTTGCAACCGCGCCTTTTTTACCGCCTGCCTGGTCTTTCCAGCTTACCAGGCTACCACGTTCACGTAAAATGTTTTCGTTGGTACGATCAGTACGCCATGAGCAGTACTCTTGTGCCTGTTCCCAGGTAACACCAACAACAGGGTAATCCTGAAATGCAGGGTGGCGCAGGTAGTTGTCTACGTAAGGTTCGTTATATGATAATGGTTTACGCCATACCAGCGTATCCGGCAGGGCATTGTAATATAATTCGTTATCAGTTGGGAAAGTAATATTTATCCAGTGCAGGTAATCAAGCCAATCCTGGTTTGACACTTCGGTCTCATCCATATAAAATGAAGGGACAGTTACCCTGCGGCGCAGGTTATTATATTCGTAAGTAACATCCTGGTCTGCACTACCGCCTAAAACAAAGGTTCCACCTTCAATAGGTACAAGGCCGGGGCCCGGGGTAGGGTGGCTTTGCTTAAAGCGCAAATAACCACCGTTTGTGCGATCGTTATAAGCTAAACCTGTTTTTTGCGATTGCTGTTTTTTACTGCAGCTGCTAAGCATAACACCTAATCCCAACAACGCTAAAGCAGTATTAGTAAGTACTTTCATATTTTGCAAAATATATTTGGAGGTAAATTTAAAAAAAAATCAATTATAAATTTGTGTAATTATAAGTGTTTAATAATAAGTATAGACCTAAACCTACTTAAACGTACATTTCATTAGCGGAGTTACAATAATCTGAACTATTAATGGCTCAACTTAAATTGCTTATATGTTAATGCCATTGCTTGTGTGTTAACGTTGATAATATCATTTGCATATTTATATTATTTTTAAATAATAAGACTAAATTGCACCAATGAAGTTTTTGAGTACTAAAAACATTTACACATATATACTACTTGTTTTGCCTGCATTTGCTGCGGCGCAAAGCACAACTACCACCAGCGGTAGCGGTGTAAATGCTATACCAACTGCTGTGCCTTTTCTAAATATTTCGCCAGATTCGCGCTCAGGGGCAATGGGCGATGCCGGTGTAGCCTTATCGCCGGATGTTAACGCCAATTATTGGAACCCGGCAAAACTGGCCTTCCTTGAAAATAATAATGATGTTTCTTTATCATACAGCCCGTGGTTAAGACATTTAGTGCCCGATGTAAGCCTGGCCTATTTAAGCTATGCCCATAAAATAGACGACAGGAATACTTTTGGCGCATCGTTACGTTATTTTAACCTGGGGTCTATCCAGCTAATAGACGCCAACCAGACCGATCAGGGCGTATATAAGCCCACCGAGTTTTCTATCGATGCTTCATTCGCACGCAAGTTTGGCGAGAACCTGTCATTAGGGTTAACTATGCGCTATATCTATTCAAATTTTAGTAACGGCGCATTTGTATCTGGTTCGGGGCAGCAAAACAAAGCCGGTAACGCGGTATCAGCAGGCGTATCCTTGTATTACAAAAAACCTTACGGCAATAATTCTTTATTTGCGTTTGGTGCCAATATATCTAACATTGGTAATAAAATAAGCTATACCACTACGGGGCCAAGCTATTTTTTACCTGCTAATCTAAAATTTGGCGTAGCCAATACCTGGGCGCTTGATGATCTGAGCAAGTTTACTGTTGCGTTTGATATTAATAAGCTTTTAGTGCCAACACCACCAATAAGGGATAATGACGGCAACATAATAAAGGGGAGTGATGATGATGTATCTGTCCCTGCCGGGATCTTCCGTTCTTTTGGCGATGCACCGGGTGGCTTTAGCGAAGAATTAAAAGAATTAAGCTTTTCGCCTGGGGTAGAATATTTGTATAACGACCGCTTTGCTGTAAGAGCAGGTTATTTTTATGAGAATCCTGCCAAAGGTGGCAGGCATTATGCAACCGCGGGTTTTGGGTTGAAGTATGATATATTCAATTTTGATTTTTCCTACCTAATGGCCAGCCAGCAAAACAGCCCATTGGCAAATACTCTTCGTTTTACTTTGTCTGCCAGCTTTGGCGGTACCAACAATGCTTCTAAAAAATAATGGCTAAAATTAAAGTAGGTTTTGGTTTTGATGTACACCAGTTGAAGCAACAGCACCCCTTTATTTTGGGTGGTGTTAACCTTGAACATACCAGTGGTGCTTTTGGCCACTCAGATGCTGATGTATTACTGCATGCTATATGTGATGCCCTTTTAGGCGCCGCTAACCTGCGCGATATTGGGTTCCACTTCTCTAATACCGATGATCGCTGGAAAGGCATCAGCAGTCTGGTATTATTACAGCACGTTGTTGCCCTGCTGGCCGAAAAAAACTGGCAGATAGGTAATATTGATGCTATGGTTTGCCTGGAAGCCCCCAAGATAAACCCGCACATCCCCGAAATGAAGGTAAACATTGCCAAAGCCGCCGGCATTAGCGAAGAGGATATCTCCATAAAAGCCACCACTAACGAGCAGCTTGGCTTTATTGGCCGCGAAGAAGGTGTTGTTGCCTATGCGGTTTGTTTGATTGAGCGGGTTGGTTAGTTCATTGGTTAAATTAGTTCATTGGTAGCTGCGTTTGTGGGGAGACTAAGTTAGCCACCCCAAGGTTACTAGTAAGACCTCAGCAATACCGATACCAATGAACCATTGAACTAATGAACCAGTAAATTACATCGGCGGCTCATTGCTTTCCCCAATCAACTCTCCTTTTTTAAGCTTTACATTACCTGTCCGTTTTAATACACCCCAGGTGTTCAGCTCGCCTTTTAGGGCTTTGCGGATAGATTTGAACAGGATGTAATACATGAGTTGGCGCCATATAAAACGCTGTGGAATGATATAGACCAGCTTACGGTAGTCTTCTTTCTCCATACGGAAGGCCAGTATACCCACCAGGAAATCGATCATTACAAAGGCTACATAATAGGTGAGCATTTTCTCGGGCTTATCGCCGAACAGGCCCAGCAGCATAATGAAATCTGCCAGAGGAGAAAACAGCGGCAATATGATCTGGAAGATGAGGATATTTGGCATACCCACCATCCCAAAATAGCTGAATTTTTTATTGAACAGGGCGTCGCGATTTTTCCAGAAACTTTGAATAACCCCAAAGCTCCAGCGGAAACGTTGCTTTAACAGCATGTTTAAAGACTCGGGCGCTTCTGTATAGGCTACTGCTTCGGCACAGTTCTTTATTACGTAGCCCAACTTTAAAATACGCATGGTTAGGTCGCAATCTTCGGCCAGTGTATCATACGTAAAGCCCCCGGCCTTGAATATAGCCGACTTGCGGAAGGCCCCAATAGCACCTGGTACCACCGTAATGCTGTTGATAATATCAAACGCGCGGCGATCCATATTTTGAGCGGTTATATACTCTATAGACTGCCACTTAGTAATAATGTTAGTTTCGTTACCCACTTTAACCGTACCTGCAACTGCCCCAATCTCCGCGTCGGTAAAGTAGGCCATCAGGTGATAAATGGCATCGGTTTTAAGCTGGGTATCGGCATCAATACAAACTACATAATCATGTTCGGCGTGGGTAATACCAAAGTTAAGGGCGGATGCTTTACCGCCGTTTGGCTTGGTTAATACCCTTACCAGCGGATGGTTGCCATAAGCTTCAGAAACAACCTGGAAGGTTTTATCCTTCGACCCATCATCTACAAAAATGATGTTAAAATCGGGATACTCGGTTTTTAATAAACTTTGTATGGTTTTTATAGCCGTAACCTCTTCGTTGTAAGCAGGCACAATAATACTTACCGGGGGTTGAGGATGCGGAGCAGTGTCAATCTTTTTGTTGACATTGAACTGCCTTGTCGCCAGGATCCCAATTAAAATAATACGGCCCATTGCCAGGAATATGGCTGATAGGAAAAGGTAGAAGATAAACTTGTTCCCCAGGAAAAAGCCCACCACAACTATATCATAATATTTACCCCAAAAGCTATTGCTTTCTTTTTCGGCAGGGGGCATCAGGTCATCTTTGGTTTTATCTAAAATATCGGCAATGGTGGTAAACTCGTAGCCGTTCTTTTTAAAGAAATGGATAATTGCCGGCAGGGCTTTAACGGTTTCTTCGCGTGTATCACCGCCGGCATCGTGCAGTAATATCATTGACCCATTATCCTTTTGGCGAATGGTACGTGCAATAATACTATCGGCTGTTACGCCCGGTTGCCAATCCCATGGGTCTATTGACTCGCCTATAGTGATATAGCTTTGCTTGCGGCTTTCTGCCACAGGTATTACCTCGGCCAGGGTTTGCGGCTCGGCATCGGCATTAAAAGGGGGGCGGAATAATATAGTGCTACGGCCGGTGATAGATTCTATCAGTTTACGGGTGGAGTTTAGCTCCAGGTTAACCCTATCCAGGCTAATGGTAGATATATCCGGATGGAAGAAAGTATGGTTTCCTATCTCGTAGCCCTCGTCATAAATTCTTTTTAGGATAGGGATGTTCTTTTCAACCATCGAGCCTACTACAAAAAATGAAGCAGGTACTTTCTCTTTTTTAAGGATGTCGAGGATCCGGGGGGTAAAATCCGGGTCGGGCCCATCATCAAAGGTTAAAACTACTTTACCTGGCTTATACCCATAACGGCGTATAACGTATTTGGTGGGTAACTCTATATATTTTTGATTGGTAATTGTATAGGTCA
>NZ_JAQBOI010000011.1 GCF_028288105.1 Mucilaginibacter sp.
TAGCCGAACTTAAGAATTCGCCTACGCTGCAAACCATCCCTTACGATGTAATAAAAAGCTGCATTGTCATGTTCCTGAACGAGGTGCTATACAAAGCCGTAAAGCAGCAAACGCCTGATGAAACCATATTCGATTTTATATTTAATGCCATTGAACTGCTTGACCATAAAACCAGCAGACTGGCAAATTTCCACTTGTTGTTTTTAGTCCAGCTAACGCGATACCTGGGCTTTTATCCGCATGGCGGATCAATGGCCGAAGCCAATTTTTTCGATATGAAAAATGGAGTGTTCAGCAATTATAAACCAGACAGCATATCGTACCTGTCGCCCCCCCATACCAAAAACTTTTACACCCTTTTACAAAGCAACTTCGGCAATATTGACAACGTTAAACTTAGCAACGACGAACGCCGTTACCTCATAAACAAACTGCTGGAATACTACGCTATGCATATTGAAGGCTTCGGCAACATCCGGTCGCATGAGGTGCTGGAAGAAGTTTTAGGATAGATCAGTCAATGTTATTTGGGGTTATATTGAAAATCAACCCCGCCCAGTATCGTTTCTGCTTCAAACTTTGCTTTCAGCAATTCTGCCATAGTAATTTCGCCGGTTTTGTATCGTGAGAAAGTATAGTCGAGATACCTCCAGGCTGTGCGGCAGCTATTTGCTTTTGTACCTAAATTAAACGCGGTAATTAAGGTTATAGATGCCGTTGAAGCAAATGAAACAAAGGGTAAGTAATCTCTATAACTTACAGTTGCTGTGCTACCGGCAATAAATGTTGTGACAAAAACAGATGAGATGATGGCAATACAACCCAATATTACATAAGTTAAATGCAATTGAGTGGCCATATCATTATAAGTACTTAATGTTCCGATTATACTATTCTCAATATCTTTTAGTACATCTTCTGAAGATGAGGAGTCTGATGACTTTTGTAATTTAAAAAACCGAAAAATAAAAAAAATGGAGCAGGCTAGAACAACAATTATTACGGAAAAAATAACAATCTCGGTAGTTAAGGATAAATCTTTCATATACAATCAATTAATTTTTGAATTAAAATTAAAAAAAATTAACCGCATCCATGTTTAAATAAAAATATTAACAAAAGCATAATATATATATTTTAGCCGAATGCCAATCATCAATAAAAGAAGAATGAAACCCCTCCTAATTGTTATAGCTACAGTAATTTGCCTTATTTATATAGGTTGCGGCCCCAAGAAAAAGGAAAAATCTAAAATATCTTTTAAAAGCATTGAAGGCATTACCTTTTTAGAAGTATCACGGCTTCAAAAAAATGGGTTATCGTATAACGAGTATGGCTTCCATTTATCGCCAGATTGGAAGCTGCGTTTTGTATCTGAAGATTCGGCAGCACTATATAGCCCGGTTAAAAAGCAGTATTTAAATTTTCCGCTTGCCCTGGGCACCGATTCGGTTTTTAACACCGCCCACGCTTTCTTAAAAATGAGGCATATGAGCAAAGATAGCCTGGTGCTTGAACTGCTGGAAGCTAAGGGAGATTCCATGAATATTAACGCATCGCGCGTTACCATGCGTTTGTTTTCTGAAGATTACATTAAGAACAAATTACATACAGACATTGCCACCCTGCAACGCCCAAACCGCAAAGACAGTATTTATATAAAAGGACTGGTAGATAAAGCCAACGCCGATATTAAAAAGGCGTTTGCAGCATCGCAACCGGTGCAGCTGATAAGCAAAAGCCCGCAGGTTACGGTTGTAAAACGGGTAACCAAACCAAGTTACATTGATAACAACTTTAGTACGGATGATGATTACCTGGACCCTAATTATAACATCACCATCAACAAAGCTTACAAGGAGTTTGATTACATTTTTTCGGTAACGGTAGATAGCAAAGGCGTGATGCATTATGGCAAACCACTGATAGATTTTATGGGCGACCCTGATTTTGAGAAGCATTATATAAAAATGAGCACGGCCATAATGGAGAGCTACCTAAAGCTATATCTTACTACCATACCGGGGCAAACATTGGGAATGCCACATGCAAGTACAATATCGTTAAACGTAAGGGGTATTGTTGCAGCTAAGAAATAGGTTGTCAGATAGTCTATCTCTTCACTTTTATTTTTGATAATACCAAGCCGTCTATTATCAAGGCTGTGCCGGCGTGTATGATTAATGCTTATTTACCGCTTTTAAACATGCGGGTAATAAAATTACCCTCTTCGCCTTTTTTTTCTTTTGGCGGGCCTATTAGGTAGGCATAATCTTTTAGCGGCTCGCAGTGGTCGCAAACTATTTTAAACATCCCCAGCAATGGCACAGCCAGTATCATACCCGATATACCCCAAACGGCTTCGCCTACTACAATAATAAGTATGGTAAACAGCGGGTTAATGTTGAGTCTGTCGCCTACTACCAGTGGCTCCAACACATAGGTTTGAATAAGCTGTACTAAACCATAAGTAATTAGCACACCTATTACCACTGTAATATCGCTGCTTTGCGCCAGAGCCATTAAAACGGTTATTGATGTCCCGGTAATGTTACCGGCAAAAGGCACCAGTTCCAATATACCACACAACACCGCGAAGAACAGGGCATTGTTAACGCCTGCTATTGTAAAGCCAATGCCATACATTATCCAAAGCATTACTATCATCAGCCCCAGCCCGCCCAAGTAGTTTTGGGTTACTTTGCCGGCATTATCCAAAACGGCTTCGGTTTCTTTACGGTTATCGGGCTTAAACAACCGCAGTATAAATTTTTTAAAATGGCCCCTGTAAAAAATGAACAGGAAAGTATAAACCAGTACCAATATCATATCAATCAAAATACCGGCTAATGAACCTATAAGTGTGGTAACCATACCTGCGGCCTTGCCCATACTGTTACCTTGCTGTTCCTTAATTATCTTTTGCTGCTCGCGATGTGATATACCAAAGTGCTGTTTTACATAATCTTTAAAGCCGGCAATTATACTATTTACCCGCTCTTCGATCTTTCCAAGATCATTTACCAGATCGCTTAATTGATATTGCAGCATAGTAACAAGCCCTCCTATTACAATTAGTAAAACCACTACACTTAAAATGGAGGCAAAGCCATTACTCATACCTTTGCTTTGCAACCAATGGCATATTGGCAAAAGCAGCATGGATAACACTACGCCAAAAGTAAGAGGTATTAATACGGCCGAGGCTATATAAAGAATGCCAAAAACCAATACAAAAAGCAGCAGGATACGAAGGGTTTGATTGAGATAGGTGATATTCATTTAGATATCTGTTTTTTAAACCACGGAGGACACGGAGAGAAAAACACAAAGAGCACGGAGTTAATTTTAGCGGTATTAAACATTAACAGATATTTATAACGCTTAAACTCGGTGCTCTCTGTGATTATCTTTGTGGCCTCTGTGGTAAAAATCTTATTCTGTTAGCCTAATATACGTTTCTTGATATACTCAATGGCAGAATCGGCCAGTTCGTTACCGCCGGTTTGCACAACACAGCCATCATCCTGGATAGTCAGCTCGGCTTCAATGTTATCTTCAATATGTACAATAAGCTTGTTTTGCTCTTTCTCTACCCGGCAGGATACTTCGCGGCCCGAGTAATGCATCTCGAACTCGTATTTGCCATCTTTATGGGCTGGGGTGGTATCTTTCTCTTCTATCATGGTTTAGTTTCTTTTTAGGTATAACACCAAAGAACGCACCAATGTTTTATAAACAAAAAAGAGAAAACTTGGGGTTTTCTCTTTTTATGTTTTTACTGACCTCATTATATTATAAAGAACAATTGGTTGGGTAGGATATATAATAATTAGTCAAATATAATATCTATATACTTAGTAGACAATATAAAAGTGATATATTTTTACTAACAACATTTATATAATTTGGCCAAATGTTAATAATTTTTACTTTTTCGACAAATATTTTGCCTTTAGTTGCTTAGCAAGGCGTAGTCCACGCTGTAAAAGGCTGCCTTTCCTGTTTTTTAAAAAGTGTTTTATGGCATGATAAGCCTGTTCATTCTCTTTTAATACATCCGGATAATACTGAATGGGCTGTTGCGCTACCTGTACACCGTACATATGTTCGATATTGGAGTGCACGCCGGTACCGTCATGCCCTATATTATGGATCAACGAATGACTGGGGTTAAGCGTAAGCCCATTTTTTAGAAAGACCGATGCATACCAGCGTATAGCCCATGAGTTATTCTTACGGGCTTTAAACTCCTGCATCTGCTTCCAGAAATTCATGGTACCATCTATTGAGAAGCGTTCTATTTTTTCGGCATCAAATTGTGCCATAAGCTTGTCAATATCCGGTTCAAAGTTTTTCCAGGCGCGTGCCCAAGTTGCCCAGCCCCAGCTGGTGGCCGACCGGAAGAAGAATGTTTCGGGCAGGGTTTTATCCGGCAGATCAAACATATAGGCGCCAATATGCATTACCTGCTCCTCATCGGCATAGCGCGCTAAAGCATCATTAAAATATTGCAGTGTGTAGGGCGACGATACCAGGTCATCTTCAAATACAATTACATTGCCGTACTCGTTAACCAACTGTGTAACCCCGCTAATGATAGAATTGGCCAGGCCCATGTTTTGCTCACGCTCAATAACTTCAACCGATTTAAAGCCTGATACCCCGGCTGCAATCTTCCTGACCGCGTCAACACTTGCTTTATCTGCATCTGTTTTTGCACCATCAGAAAAAATGAACAAACGAGATTCAGCCGCCAGCAAATTTTTTTGCAAATAGCTAATGGTTTGGCTCGTATGGTCGGGCCGGTTGTAAACAAAAAGCGCTATGGGTGCAGTGGTAAGCAATTAGTGATTTATTGAATTAGTGATTTAGTGATTACTTCTATCGCTTAAAATATATCCGCTTGTTTATCCGTTTTGGTGCAAAGTACCGTGTAGGCATTGGCCAGCTTCTCGTTAAACTTATCACTTAACTTAACCAGTACATTCTTTACAGCATATTCTGCCGCAATTCTCATTTCGGCAATAAAGCTTTTTGATCTCTTCTGATTAATAAAAGTATTGAAGCGGGTAACCTCGGGTTCTATAATTGAAGTAAGGTCTTTTTTAATCTCGAAGCCTTCTGTCTGCAATAGATACCTTAATGATGTTGGGGTATAAACATTGATATGCCCATAAGCCAGGAAATGCTTTATGCGCTTATCAACGCCGGGCTTATAGTCAATGGGTACTTCTATCACAAAACTCTTGCTCACGCGCTTAATTTCGCGCAGCAGCAGGCGTTCATGCTCTACATGTTCTAACACGTGCGACAGGATAATTAAATCGAAGCTATCATCCTCAAACGGCAGCTTATAACCATCAAACTCCTGTACCGATACCAGGTTCCTGATATCGCGCGACTTAATGTGCACAACGCCACTATCAGATATTTCAACAGCGTGATATTCGGGCGCGAAATTTTGGTCAGACAATAATTTTAGTATGCTACCATCGCCGGCACCAACTTCAAGCACTTTTTTGAACGATTGCCCTTTGCAAACATCAATAATATGCTGCGCCTTATACTTGGCGCCCAGCATACGCCAGGCCTCGTCATGGGTCTTATAAAATTCGTCGTACGCGTTTTTTACGTTGCCGCTTATAATTTCTTGTGCCATATTATATTAAATATCCAGGCAATTATCCGGTTTATAAAATACCGAAGTTGATTTACGGTAGAATAACCCAGGCGATATACCGCTAAGTAACAAATGCTTAAAACCTTTATTCAGCAAAAAATCTACCCCTTCTTTATACACTTCACGTTCAGAATCATCCAGTACCACAACTCCGTTGGGGGTTAAGGCTTCAACTGCCTGCTTGCAGCAGTTAACCCTGTCGCGGCCATCAACTATAATGATATCAAATTTTTCATCCAGTTTAACCGGCATACGGCAGTAATCGCCATCGCGCTGCAGTTCGCAATATATCAGTTCAGAGTTATCAGGCTTATCGGTAGATTTTTCAATCTTATCAAACCATTGCTTATCATGCTCAACAGATACCACCACACCGGCATATTTGGCATAAAAGTAGGTGGAGTTGCCAGATCCAAACTCAAACACGGTATGTTCTTTAGTAAGCCTGGTTTTTATAAAATCAATAAAAGAGTAAGTAACCCATGGTATTGGGCTGCCATTTTGGTCTACAGGCGACCTGCTATCAAATGCTTTGAACCAGCCTATATCTTCCAGGTAACCCTTTTTATTAAACGACAGCAACGCACGCAAATGCGATGGGTTGGTTAATACTTTTATTAGTGATGTAAATGTGCTCAACGCTTTATGATTTTTTGAAACAGTGAAATTAAAAATAATGCCTTTAACATCATAACGCCCTGCCTGCTTACTTTTGGTATTAGCAATACAAAAAAGGCCGATCCGGCATAGGCAATTAAGGTGGCAATTGCAGCCCCCATCATCCCCATCTTGGGGATAAGTATAAGGTTAAGCACTATATTTACTATAGCGCCAAAACCCGTGCGCCAGAAGGTGAGCTTTACATAGCCCTCGGCTATTAAATACTGGCTGTTAGCGGCACCCAAAAACACAAACACACCCGACCATATATGTACCGATAACGTCGGTGCTGCGTAAGCATATTCGGGTGTGTAAACTTTATATATTAAATGAGATGTAAAGGTTATAATAATAGCAGCGGGCAAGCTCAGGTAAACCATAAGGCCGTACAGGTTTTGGATCCGCTTTTTGTATCGTTCCAAATCATCCCGCCGGGCATTTAATATGGCGGGGAAAAGCGTGGTTACAATAACCGTAGGTATAAAATTCCATGCCTCGCTTAATGATGCCACTGTTGCATATGCACCAGCTTCTTCTGTGCCAGATATGTTTTGAATCATTAGCTGGTCTATCTTCATGTATAACGAAACCATTATACCAGATATGATCAACGGCCAGGAATATTGCAGCAATTTTTTTGCAAGTTCGCTACTATATACCCAGTTAAATATATTACGGCCTTTACGCTGATAAGTAAAATAATACCCTGTTGCCAATAGGAAAAAATCTAAAGCATAGGCATACACAAAAGCAATAAGCGGCATTTCAAGGTAAATTAATACCAGCTTTATTGCCGCAGATAATAGGTTGCCCGTAACCTGCACCTGCATGATGTATTTAGATTGTACCTCCGACTGGAAATAAGAATCGATAACGTTAAAGGCCTGAACAATACCTATTACCGAAAATATCAATACATAAGTATAGGGCGTGCCCTTTGCCGGATAGATCTGGAAACACAGCCATATCAATGGGATACACGCTATGCCTGCAAAGACCTTCATCCAAAAAGATGTACCTAATATGCGGTCGCGATTTTTAGGGAACTGGTGCAGTTCTTTAACTATAAACTGATCGAGCCCCAGTGTTGCAATAGCCGAAAATAAGTAAATATAGGTAATGCCTCCGGTAATGATTCCTAACTTATCCTTACTTAAATATCGGGCTACAGCAATATTTACTATCAGTTTAATAAGCAGGCTACCCACCTTGCCTACAAAGGTCATCCCCGTATTTTTAAAATACTTTTCTAAAGCCTGCTGATCAAATCCGGGGATGCTGGGTATGCGCATAGTTGTTTTGCAAATGTATCAAAAAAGAGAAAGCCCTGATAATTATCAGGGCTTTCTAAACATTTAATATCAGGCTATGCGATTATTGATTGTGCAGCACATTATCCTTATCCAGCCACCAAGCTTTACCATCGGGTGTTACAGATATATTTGTACCGCCGGTAATATGTAAGTTATTCCAGTTAAAGGCGCCATCCCATTTATAAATATCAGGGTTACCGGAGCCATCATTTTTGCCGGTTATAAATACGCTGCCATCGGCACCAATACCAATGTCTGATGCCAATATATTATTAAATGCCGACCAAAGATAGTTACCGCCAAATACATAAATAAGGCCCGATTTATTCACCACCCATGGGGTGCCCTGCGGCGAAACAGCTATACGGATAGCGGCGCAATCCAGCATATCTTCCCAGGCTGTGCCTGTCCACCTCATAATATTATTACCGCCCGTTGGCGAAGTTTCAATGTTGCCGATAGCAAACACAGCACCGTTGGCACCTATGGCAATATCGGTTCCCTTACCGGGCATTTCATCCCAGCCGGTACCATTATATCTCAATATTTTGTGAGCCTTAGTGACTACCCATGGCACGCCGGTTGGCGAAACAGCTACACGCACGGCACCACAATCGGGCAATTTGTTGAGTGTGTTATCTACCAATTTTGAAATACTGTAACCACTGCTTGCCGATGTACTATCTGTACCTATAATAAACACTGAACCATCTGCGCCTATACCAATATCTTTTCCTTCTATTACCATTGGCATAACTTTAACCAGGCAGATAGCGGTTATATTGTACTGTTTACTTTTGGCTGTCATGGTGGTTTGGCCTTCTTTTAAGGCTACAATAATACCTTTATCATTTATTGACGCAACGGTACTATCAGACGACGTCCAGATGATCTGCGAAGCATCATATCTCCTTGCCAATAGTTGTTTACCGCTGCCCACCTGCAGTTCCAGATCGGTATAATTGAGTGTTATTGAGTCCGGCTCAACCTCGGCGTTTTTTACGCATGATATGGCGGATAGCATTACGCAACAAACTAAGAGTAGTAAAATTCTTTTCATTGATTTAGGTTACTGGTTAAATATAGTAATTATTGACCTGGTAATATCTTACAAAAAGAGTCCCCTGTAATTAAACCGGGGACTCTTTTAATATTAGATAGCTAATGATTACTGTGAAGTAAATTTCTTAGCGTTAATCCTTCTTTCGTTCTCGTTAAGGAATATTTTACGCATACGGATACTTTGTGGTGTAACCTCAATGTATTCGTCGGCTTGTATGTACTCCATTGATTCTTCTAACGAGAATTTAATAGCAGGCGCGATACGCACGTTGGTATCGCTACCAGATGCACGCATGTTTGTTAACTGCTTACCTTTAGTTAAGTTAATAACCAAATCGTTATCGCGGATGTGCTCGCCTAAAACCTGTCCTTCGTAAACATCAGTTCCCGGATCAATGTGGAAACGACCACGATCCTGTAACTTATCTATTGCGAAAGCAGTGGTTTTACCAGTATCCATAGATACCAATACACCATTTAAACGACCCGGGATAACACCTTTCCATGGTTCGTATGCTTTAAAGCGGTGTGCCATAATAGCCTCGCCACCTGTTGCAGTTAATACGTTGTTACGTAAACCAATGATACCACGTGCAGGGATATCAAACTCAAGGTGTTGTAAATCGCCTTTAGGCTCCATTACCAACAGGTCGCCTTTGCGCTGTGTTACCAGCTCAATAACTTTACCTGCAACTTCGCCCGGTACATCAACTATTAAAGTTTCAACCGGCTCGCATTTAACACCATCAATTTCTTTAACAATAACCTGTGGTTGGCCTACCTGTAATTCGTATCCTTCGCGACGCATGGTCTCGATCAATACTGATAAATGGAGGATACCACGGCCGTACACTAAGTATGAATCTGGTGATTCGGTTTCAACAACCTTAAGCGCCAGGTTTTTCTCCATCTCTTTGTACAAACGGTCACGTAAGTGGCGTGATGTTACAAACTTGCCTTCTTTACCAAAAAACGGTGAAGTGTTAATGGTGAAAAGCATGTTCATGGTAGGCTCGTCAATATGGATAACTTCCAATTGCTCTGGTTTGTCAAAATCAGCGATGGTATCGCCAATGTCAAAACCTTCAATACCTACTACAGCACAAATATCGCCCGAGCTAACAGATGTAGCTTTAACTTTACCTAAACCTTCAAAAGTATATAGTTCTTTTATTCTTGATTTTTGAATAGTGCCATCGCGTTTTACTAACGATACCGGCATGTTTTCTTTAATGGTACCACGTGCCACACGGCCAATAGCAATACGGCCTACAAACGAAGAGTAATCTAACGATGTGATCTGCATTTGTAAAGTACCTTCTTCTATAGGTGCCGGCGGGATGTTAGCTAAAATAGCATCCATCAACGGGAAAATATCCTCTGTAGGCTGTTTCCAGTCGGTGCTCATCCAACCCTGTTTTGATGAACCGTAGATAACCGGGAAATCCAGTTGGTCTTCAGTAGCTTCAAGGTTAAAGAATAATTCAAAAATTTGTTCGTAAACTTCTTCTGGGCGGCAGTTTTCTTTATCTACCTTGTTTACAACCACAATTGGCTTTAAGCCTAAAGCCAAAGCTTTTTGGGTTACAAAGCGGGTTTGAGGCATAGCGCCTTCAAACGCGTCACAAAGTAATAAAACGCCGTCAGCCATTTTCAATACACGCTCTACCTCACCGCCAAAATCGGCGTGACCAGGGGTATCAATAATGTTGATCTTAACATCTTTATACATTACCGAAACGTTTTTTGAAACGATGGTGATGCCACGTTCGCGCTCCAGGTCATTGTTATCCAGTATCAGTTCACCGGTTGATTCATTGTCCCGGAAGATAGAACAAGCATGTAATATTTTATCCACCAGGGTAGTCTTGCCGTGGTCAACGTGAGCGATGATCGCTATATTTCTTATTTTTTGCATTGAAATGCGCCTCTAAATTTTGCGCAAAGGTACGGTTATTTAATCAAATTTTAAAACACATGCAAGTAATTGCGCGAAATAGTGATTTTAGCTTAACATTGGCGTGATATTTTGAACGTTTTATATTGAGTTAGTTGTTAAAGCCAGCGTGGGAGTTAATAAAATAAATTTAAGTTTAA
>NZ_JAQBOI010000226.1 GCF_028288105.1 Mucilaginibacter sp.
TGGTTAAAACCGCGCAGGATCGTGTGCTGGCAAGCAGTGCTATATCCGGTTCGGGCAAAGTTATTTTCACCACGTTAAATAATACTTTTAGCTGGATGCTGGGCGGCAATAAGGCTGATTATTCGGCGTTGTGGTCGGTATTGCTTACCAAAGCAGCACGTAAAGATGATAATGTGGAAAGCAATATTGAGCTTTTACCTATGCCGTATGCGGATGAACCTATTGCTTTACAGATCGCGCAGGGTAAATCATCGCCAATAATGGTAAACGGCCAAACAGTAGCATCGGTACAAAACCCTTCGGTGCCTTTTGAATATAGTTTATTGTACTGGCCACAATCTGCCGGATGGCAAAGCTTAAAGCAAAACGACCAGGCAAGTAGCTGGTATACTTATGCCCGGCAAGATTGGAAAACGGCGCGGGATGCAGACAAATTATCGGCCACAAAAAAATATGCTAATGCGCACAAAATAAGTGATATTGTAACAAAACAGATACAGCAAAAAGTTCGGATTGATGTACCGAAAATATATTTTTATATCTTGCTGCTTGTGGCATGCACTTTCCTTTGGATAGAAACAAAATTTTCATAAACATAACCGTCTTCCCCGGTTGGGAATTAAAATTTTTGGAGGACAAACTTTGAGAAGAAGAGACTTTATTTTTTTAACCGGCGTTGGCGCAGGGGCTATGATGCTCCCTTCGTTAGATGGTTTCGGTAAAAACATTGACGTACAGCAAGCGCTTGAAGGCGTTGATGTACGTATTAAAAAAGAGCTGGCCGATGCCGGGCTTAACGCTGCTAAATCTGCAGGAGCCAGTTACGCAGATGTGCGTATCGGGCGTTACCTGAACCAGTTTGTTATTACCCGCGAAAACCGTGTACTTAACGTTGCCAATACCGAATCGTATGGTATCGGTATCCGTGTTATTGCTAATGGCTGCTGGGGTTTTGCCGCTACAAACGAAGTAACTAAAGAAGGTATTGCTAAAACCGCTCAACGTGCAGTGGCTGTTGCAAAAGCTAATGCCAAATTAGGCAGTGCGCCGGTACAACTGGCCCCGCAAAAAGGTTACGGCGAAGTAAGCTGGAAAACGCCTATCGAAAAAAATGCTTTTGAAGTGCCTATCAAAGAAAAGGTAGACTTGCTGCTGGGTGCAAATGCATCGGCTATTGCAGGGGGCGCCAACTTTGTAAATTCAACCATATTCGCGGTAAACGAGCAAAAGTATTTTGCTTCGACTGACGGTTCATACATCGATCAGGATATTCACCGTCTTTTCCCGTCGTTTACGGTTACCAAGATAGATTCTGCTTCGAATTCTTTCCAAACCCGCCGCTCTTTAAGCTCGCCGGTTGGTATGGGTTATGAATATTTAACACCATCGGCTTCTGAAACTATCGCCGGTGTAACCCCTCGCTACAAAAAGCGTTACGATATGATGGAGGATATGAAATTTGCCACCAAACAAGCGGCAGAAAAAATAACCGCCAAATCGGTAGATCCGGGTAAATACGATCTGGTGCTTGATCCGAGCCACCTGTGGTTAACCATTCACGAGTCTGTTGGCCACCCAACCGAGTTGGACAGGGTGTTAGGTTACGAAGCTAACTTTGCCGGTACCAGTTTCCTTACGTTAGATAAATGGAAATCGGGCAAATTTAACTTTGGCAGCAAGCAAGTAAATGTGGTGGGCGATAAAACCCAGATAGGTTCGCTTGGTGCTGTTGGTTATGATGATGAAGGTGTAGGTTGCAAAAAATGGGATATTATTAAAGAAGGTACATTAGTAAATTACCAGGCTATCCGCGATCAGGCGCATATTATAGGCCTTAAAGAATCGCAGGGATGTTGCTATGCCCAAAGCTGGCAGGATGTACAGTTTCAGCGTATGCCAAACGTATCACTACAACCGGGAAAAACACCGTTGGCGGTTGACGATATGATTAAGAACGTGGAGAAAGGTATTTACATTATTGGTGATGGCTCTTTCTCTATCGATCAGCAACGTTATAACTTCCAGTTTGGCGGGCAGTTGTTCTACGAGATCAAAAATGGCAAGATTGCCGGTATGCTAAACGATGTGGCGTATCAGGCCAATACCCAGGAATTTTGGAACTCCTGCGCGCAGGTTTGCGACGAACGCGATTACCGTTTAGGTGGATCGTTTAACGATGGTAAGGGCCAGCCAAGCCAAAGCAGCGCGGTATCGCATGGCTCATCAACAGCAAGGTTTAACGGTGTTAATGTAATCAACACAAAAAGAAAGATCGGATAACATATGCCTATATATACAAAAGAACAAGCACAGGCTTTATTAAAGAAAGTGCTTAGCTATTCAAAAGCCGACGAATGCGAAGTAAGCCTTGGCGGAAGCGAGGGCGGTAATGTACGTTATGCGTTAAACGCGGTTTCAACAGCCGGCGATATTAGTACGGTTGGGCTTAGTGTAACCTCTGTTTACGGTAAAAAAGCAGGTTCGGCTACTATAGATCAGTTCGATGATGCCTCGTTAGAGCGTGTTGTACGCCGGTCCGAAGAGCTGGCACAACTGGCACCCGAGAATTCGGAATACATGCCGATGCTGGGCCAAAGCGAATTTAAAGAAGCCATAGCCTATAATGCCAATACGGCTGCCATGACGCCCGAAAGCCGTGCCGAAATGGTTGGGCAAAGCTTAAAGGTTACCAAAGATGCCAAGCTGTTTGCTGCAGGTTTCCTGGAAAATTCAAGTGGGTTTAATGCGATGATGAACTCAAAAGGTTTGTTTGCCTATAACAAAAGCAGCGACGTTACTTTCTCGGTTACTACCCGTAACGAGGGTGGCACTATATCCGGCTACGCAGCGCGTGGCTTTACCGATGTGTCTAAACTGGATACCGCATCAGCTACCCGTGTAGCTACTATGAAAGCAAATGCTTCTGTTGGGGCAAAAGCTATTGAGCCGGGTAAATACACTGTGATATTAGAGCCTGTTGCAGCCACTTATATGCTGGAAAATATGTTCCGTTTTGATGCGCGTAGCGCGGAAGAAGGCCGGAGCTTTTTAAGTAAAAAAGGTGGTGGTACCCGTTTGGGCGAACAGCTAATGGATCCTAAAGTTACCATCTATTCAGATCCTTTTAACACTGACCTGCCCGGTGCAACTTGGGGTGGCGATGGTTTGCCACGCGAAAAAACTGTGTGGATTGATAAGGGGGTTGTTAAAAATCTTTCTTACTCGCGTTTTTGGGCTCAAAAGAAAGGCGTAGCGCCTGTTCCCAGCCCAAGCAATATTATTATGGAAGGCGGCGACGCTACTTTAGAAGAGCTGATAAAAAGCACCGAGCGCGGCATATTGGTTTCAAGGTTGTGGTACATCCGTATGGTTGACCCGCAATCGTTACTGTTAACGGGCCTTACCCGCGACGGTACATTTTATATCGAGAATGGTAAAATTATGTTCCCGGTTAAAAATTTTAGGTTTAACGAAAGTCCGGTAATTATGCTGAATAATCTGGAAGCCCTTGGTAAACAGGAGCGTAGCATTAGCGTAGAAAGTTACCGCAGTTACCTTATTCCGCCAATGAAAATAAGGGATTTTACATTCAGTTCGTTGTCAGACGCTGTATAAAATTATAAATTATATTGAACGCCATTGCAAAAAGCAATGGCGTTTTTGTTTCTTTGTAGTTAAAACCTATTATCATGGAAATTTTCCCAGTTAGTAATTCAACACTCTCAGCAGAAAATGTTGGTTTGTTATTACAGCATAAGTATGGCCTTAGCACAAGTGCGATTTGCAAATTGTTAAAAACCGGTATCAACCATAGTTATTTAATTACAGATGGTGATAGAAAATATGTATTCCGGATATACAGCTTAAACTGGCGTACAAGAGAAGAGATCGCTGAAGAAATAAGACTGCTTAGTTTGCTGCGCGATAGTAATATCCCGGTATCCTACCCTATAAGTGATAACGCGGGGAAGTACATTCATGAACTAAAGGCCCCCGAGGGCTATCGCTTTGGCGTGCTGTTTTCTTTTGCCGAGGGGGATAAGATGCTTAACTTCCCGGCCGACCTGCACTATAGAGTTGGTGAAACCATGGCGCAGTTACACAAGGTAACGCATGATCTGGAACTGCAAAGGGTTAACTATACGCCCCAGGTGATCTTGCAAGATTCGTTTGAGCGATTAAATCAATTCCTCCCTGCCGATACCGATGAAATGATTTGGATGGCATCGACACAAAAATATTTACTGGGCGAGTTAGAAAAAGCTAACACCGATGAATTGAGGAGTGGTGCTGTCCATCTGGATATTTGGTTCGATAACTTACATATCACTAAAAGGGGTGATGTTACTTTTTTTGATTTTGATTTTTGCGGTAACGGCTGGTTGTGTTATGATATTGCCTATTACATATTGCAATTATATAGTACCGAAAAGGTAGAAAAAGAACGGGACGAGAAGCTAAAAAGCTTTTTAGATGGATATGAATCTATAACCAAAATTACCCCGGAAGAAAAGCGCCTGTTACCTATGCTGGGTGTAAGCTTGTATTTCTTTTACCTGGGCATCCAATGCCAACGGTTTGATAGCTGGTCGAATGTTTTTTTAAACGAAACGTATTTAAAACGGTTTATTAATTTACTGGTCAAAAAGTATTTTGACGAACAGGTTCAAAAATCATAATTATGAACACAACAAAAATAGGCTGGATAGGCCTTGGTTTAATGGGTAGCCCCATGTCGCAGCAATTGTTAAAGGCGGGGTATCCGCTTACTGTTTATAATCGCCATAAGGATAAAGAAGCAGAGTTAAAAGAGCAAGGCGCAAACACCGCATTAACCCCGAAAGAGCTTTTGCAGCAAACAGATGTGGTAATTATAATGGTGACCGATGATAAGGCCATCCGCGAGATATTTACGGGTGAAAATGGCTTACTGGGCGCTGATGCTACCGATAAGATCATCATCAACATGAGTACGGTATCACCGGCCATAAATAAAGAGATGGCCGAATTATGTAAGCAGCAGGGGAACCACTTCCTTGATGCGCCGGTATCGGGTAGTGTTAAACAGGCCGAAACCGCCCAATTGGTTATCATGGTTGGCGGCGAAGCAACTGTACTTGAAAAAGTAAAATCTGTACTGGAAACCATAGGCAAAATGGTTGTAAACGTTGGTGCCACAGGTACAGGTAACGCAGCCAAGCTGGCTATAAATACCCTATTGAGTTTTTACACCCAGGGATTAGCTGAGGCCGTTATCCTTGCCAAAAATAATGGCATCGAACCCGAAACTTTATTGAACCTTTTAGGGAACGCCGCTATTGCCAATCCATATACCAAAATAAAGGGCGATTCTATCATCAATAATAACTTTAAGGCAGCGTTCAGCCTTAAAAACATCGTAAAGGATTTGCAGCTATCGCGGGATATTGGCCTTAATACACCCTTGGGCCAAGCCGCATTAAAAACCTTTGAAGATGCCCAACAACAGTTTGGCGACGAGGATCTAATAGCTATTTATAAATACCTGGATACTTCTAAATAAGTTATTCCCTTTTCTTTTTTAAAGTGTAGGAAGGCTTGTTAGATTTAATTTGTTCCGCATCGTTGTAAAGATTTATAGTTCTTTTATTGATGATGAACGAGTAAACCTTTTGGTCTTTGGTGTTCAGATTAAATATGATCTGGTCATGGCCGCTGCGCTCGGGGGCTACTATCAAATCGTTTTGTACGTAGTAGGTGGTAAGTCCGGCTAAGCCTGATACTTTTCCATCGTCGGTAAATACAGCATTGATCTTTTTACCCATAGCATCAGTACCCTCATATTTCCCCGATAGTATGGCATGATTGATCATGTAGTTCATGCCGGAAGCTAAGCCATCAGCAGGTTTGGGTTGCAATGCTCTAATATATTGGGTGGTAATAGTTTCCTTAGTTTGCGAATTATAGTTATAGATGATAAGTGTGGTATCGTCGTTTTTTACCTTGTAACTTAATTCATCATCACCAAGCTCAATAGTGGTTGTGTTTTTGCCCGATTGAAACCTTAGCGCAACGGTGCTACCCTCATGGTTATTTAAAATGATGGGTACCATTATGCTGTCACCTTTAAGTTGGGCAGTATCAATATACATAACGGTAATGCCCTTGCCTTTATCAACAGCCGCCAATGGCGATTTGCTCTTTTTAACTTTTTTGATGTAGTCTTTCTTAATCCACACCCCATTTATCAAAGGTTTAAACTGTTGTAGCAAAGCCTGTGTTTGGTCGAGTGGTTTGCCGTTAGCGGTGGTATCCTGGTCATTATCACCGGTTTTACTTTTACACGATAGAAATATACATAGTAAGAGTAGAAGGTAGCCGATTCTTTTCATGGAAGTATATTATTATTCCTAAGATAGTGAATTATGACCTGATAACAACGTTTTAACTTCAAAGTTCTTTCGTATTTTTGCATCTTATTAATTCCATCCCTGCATGAATGCTGATGCCATTAAAATGCTGCAAGGCCGTTACTGTAATTCATTAACGGAATATTCCCGTTTTGTGACCCGTGAGGTCGCCATTGGCGATGTGCCAATGGGCGGAAATAACCCTATCCGCATTCAAAGCATGACCACTACCGATACCATGAATACCATAGGTACGGTTGAGCAATCCATCCGCATGGTTGATGCCGGTTGCGAGTATGTACGTATTACCGCGCCCAGCATTAAGGAAGCCAATAATCTTGCCGAAATAAAGAAACAATTGCGCCTGCGCGGCTACAATGTGCCGCTGGTTGCCGATATACATTTTACCCCAAACGCAGCCGAGGTGGCTGCACGTATTGTTGAAAAGGTACGCGTAAACCCCGGCAACTACGCTGATAAAAAGAAATTTGATACTTTAGATTATACCGACCTGGAATACCACGGCGAGTTGGAACGCATCTTCCAGAAATTTACGCCGCTTGTAAAAATTTGCAAGGAATATGGTACTGCCATGCGGATTGGTACAAATCACGGTTCGCTGAGCGACCGTATTATGAGCCGTTATGGCGATACCCCGCAAGGGATGGTAGAAAGCGCTATGGAGTTTATCCGCATGTGCGAAACACTGGGCTATTACAGTTTGGTGGTAAGTATGAAAAGCAGCAACCCGCAGGTAATGGTGCAGGCCTACCGTTTACTGGTACAAACTATGGTTGCCGAGGGCATGAACTACCCGCTGCACCTTGGTGTTACCGAAGCTGGTGATGGGGAAGACGGCCGTATTAAATCGGCCGTTGGTATTGGTACTTTACTGGAAGATGGCCTGGGCGATACCGTACGCGTATCACTAACCGAAGAGCCGGAAGCCGAAGCACCTGTTGCTATTGCGCTGGTGAAACGATACGCTGTTCGAAGTCAAAAGTCAAAAGTCGAAAGTCAAAATACTGATATTCAGCAAATTGAGCCTCAGAACCCACACCACTCGCCATACGAATATAAAAAACGTGAAACTTACGAAGCCAATGCTTTTATAGGCGGGCATATGGTGCCAAGGGTAGTGGTCGACCTGTCGCGGGCCAATCTAAAAGATCCGTCGGTATTGAATGATGCCGGTTACCTGTACTCGCCATTGCTGGATAAATATAACATGGCCGAGCAATCGGTAGATTTTATTTACCTGGGAGATAGTTTGCCGTCGTTTGAATTGCCGGGCAATTTAAAGCAGCTGTACAACTATTCAACCTGGCAAAAGCTGGCCAACAAAACGCTTTGCCATCCAGTATTTACTTTGCAGGAATATGTTGCTACGGATAACCGTACATCAGCCTTAAACCTTGTTCGTATCAAAAATGCTGATCTGGATTCAGACGCATTTGGAATGATACCTTTAGATAAAACACTGATTTTTGTACTGGAAACAGATGAAACCCACGGCATGGCAGATCAGCGCGCCTTTTTCTTGAAACTACAGGAAATGGAACTGGACGTGCCGGTGATTGTGAAAAGAAGCTACTCTTTTGAGAAGGAAGAATCAGGAATCAAGAATCAAGAAGAAGTAGATCTTACTACCAATTTGCAGCTTTATGCGGCTACAGATCTGGGTGCTTTGTTGGTTGATGGTTTTGGCGATGGCATTTGGATAGATGCACCGCAGATAGCAACAGATATTATTACTTCAACCGCATTTGGTATACTGCAGGCAACCCGCTCGCGTATTTCCAAAACAGAATATATCTCCTGCCCAAGTTGTGGCCGTACCTTGTTCGATCTGATGGTCACTACGCAGATGATTCGCAGCCGTACAAGTCATTTAAAAGGGTTGAAAATTGGCATTATGGGCTGTATAGTAAATGGCCCCGGCGAAATGGCCGATGCCGATTACGGCTACGTAGGTTCGGGTACTGATAAAGTGACCCTTTATCGCGGTAAAGAAGCCGTGAAGAAAAACATCAGCTCTGCCAATGCTTTAGATGAACTCATCGGTATCATTAAGGGTGATGGCAACTGGATAGAACCTGTAGAATAAAACAAAAATGTCATTTCGAACGAGCGATAGAGAGGAGAAATCTTTTACACTACGCATCCGACCTTGCAAATTCGCCAGTTTGCTGTAAAAGATTTCTCACTATCGTTCGAAATGACAGGTATATTATGTTCGCGGCAGCTTAAAAATAAATCGCCCTTCGTCATTAATTGACGTATGCTTAAAGCCTGCTTTTGCCAGGATCCGCTGTGAAGGATAATTATCCGCGCCGGTATCGGCCCAAATGGTTTTAACATCGGCATTGGTAAAACCCCATTCGCAGATCCGTTTTAAGGCTTCGGTAGCGTAACCCTTGTTTTGGTGGTTTTGGTCAAACGAGTAGCCGGTTATAGCCTCGCCATTCTCATCGGGGTAGCCAATTCCAATCCCGCCAATACTTATATTATCGGTTTTTAAAACAGCTTCCCAGTTGGTGTACCACTCAAATTTATCGGGGTAAAGTAAGGTTTTGGGGATAAACCAATTCTCCAGCGCATCGGCCACCTCTGCTTTCCAAATAGGGTCGATAAGCATATTTGAAGGGTTTAAACCCATTGATATTTCCATTTTTTCGCGGCTTTCTTTCCATAACAAAAGTTGCGTATGTGTTAACGGTATCAGTCGTAACCGTTCAGATTCGATAAAAAACATTTTTGATTTTGAATTTGTATAACAATAAAATTTCAGGACACTTTAAAAAGTGAATGAGCGCACAGCCGGGGTATTTGGCTGTTTGTTATAAAATTCCAGGCAGTGTAATATGCCTGTTTAGGGTGTTATTAAGCAGAGGCTGTATTTATGTTAGCACAAATATACTGCAGATATTAATATCAATTAGTAATTTTATTTTAATGACCATTCAGCTTGTTATATACAATGTTATCTGCGTTAGCTTCTTTCTGTTGGCGCTTGTTTCGTTTTTTAATCCAACCAAATTAAATATAACGGCAAACAGATGGTTTGGCCTGTTTATGTTTTCGGCGGGATGTATGGTGCTGAATGCCATTATTTACAAAGCAGGTGCCGAAGCACAATACACGCACCTTATTATATTTAATGAATTATCCCGGTTTATTATAGCACCGGCACTATATCTCAGCATCCTGCATTTTACATCGCCCGATAAAGTTTTAAAACGGAGGGAATACCTGCATTTTATACCCTTCGGGCTGTTTGCGGGTTATATTACCGCGCTTAATACAGGTCACCAATTCTTCCATCTGCCAGCGATGGTAGAGAGGGTATTAGCGTTGCTTATGGCTGTTGCAGTACAGGCGCAACTATTGATTTATTGGGTGCTGGCATGGGCAAAACTTAACCGACATCAGAAAAATATTCGCCTTATTAATTCAAATACCGAAGCTGTTGACCTTAACTGGTTAAGATATTTGTTAATAGGCATTGCTGTCATAATCGTAACCTGGTTTGCCGCGCAAATGCTGCAAATGCATTGGGTAACGGCTGTTACCGCTGGATTGTACCTGGCAGGCACACTTTTTATGGGTTATTTTTTGCTGGCCCAAAAAGAGGTTTATCCTTTTGATGAACCCGAGTTGGAAGAGATAGCCGAAGTGATAAAGCCAGAAAGCAAACCCCTGAAAAAAAGGTTAACACCCGAACAATCCGCACAGCTTAAAACACAGTTAGAGCATCTAATGCAAACCGAAAAGGTGTACTTAGATAATGAACTGAGCCTGCCCCAGCTGGCAAAAGAAATGGGGATATCCACACATGATCTTTCTTACCTGCTGAACGATGTTATCGGCATCAGCTTTTTTCAGTTTGTGAATACCTATAGGGTAGAGGAGGCCAAGCAACTCATGCTATCCGAAAAGCACCGGCATTTAAATTTATTGGGAATCGCCTTTAGCGCGGGGTTCAACTCAAAAACTACTTTTAATACGGCCTTTAAAAAAGAGACGGGTTTATCGCCAAGTGAGTTTATGAGAGGTAAGGGGTCGTTGTCAATAGATGTGTCAGTCCAGGCTTGATGTCAGTCTGAGCCTGTCGAAGACCCAAATCCGTTCGTTTGGATAATCCCGAACGACCCGCATTACCCATTCGCCTAACATTGTGCAACTAATAAACACAATGTATTATGGAACGTAAACCTTTTTCACGCCTTGCCTTGGCGGCTTTTATTGCTGCTGTATTAGGCGCTATTGTTTTTACTCGCGCCACCCGTATTGCCTTAGGTGAGGATATATCGCCGCTGGTATTGTACGGCGTAGTGCTTATTTATTTGCTTACTGTTTTAATGTTGACTCTTGTTTGGAAAAGCAAAGCCACAAAGGGTGCTATTGATGTTACCAATTATACCGCTTTTTGGCAAAACGCCGTGCGCTATACCCTCGCGCTGGATATGATGATGTTTGGTTGCCAGAAGTTTTGCCACCAGCAATTTTACGTGCCACTCGGCATTCTCGACGACCCTTTTACAGCCATACCTAACGAAATGCTGATGTGGGCATTCATGGGGCGCTACCATTCTATGGTAAACATTATAGCCTCGCTCGAAATTCTTGGCGGTGCGCTGCTGCTATTTCGCAAAACCCGTTTGGTGGGCGCTTTTGTGTTGCTGCCCATGCTGTTAAATATTATGTTGCTTGATCTCTACTACCTCAACTTATTGGTACAGGCATACGTTGCCCTCGAGTTGCTTGCCGTGATATACCTCATCCTGTTGGAGTACCGCCGCCTTGTGGAATTCTTCCTTATCGCTAAAGGTAATGCTCCATTGTATAACTTCCGCAGACAAGGGGTTGGTTATGCAGTAAAAGCATCGGTAATTATTATTCCCGCGCTTGCCCTATCCATGCATCATTACGAAACCAATTACACCGAAATAACCGGTAAATATGAGGTGAAGCGTGTATTCATAAACAACACCGATCAAACCCAGGCACCCTGCCGCGACAGCGTGCTCACTCATGTATTTATTGACCGCTACGACCTTGTTTTGGGCTACCCCGATTACCGCAACAAAGTAATTGGCAGGTACACATACAACCCGGAAACCAAACAGATTACCGTAGCATTTCATTACCCCATGAAAGATACGCTTACAGCCACTATCACTCCCGGCAATGGCGAAATGAAAACGCTTGTTGGAAAAATGGGTAGTAAGGAATTGAGGATTGAGATGGAAAGGGTAACCCCGGTAAATAATTGAATAATGTTGGCTTCGTATGTCCATACAACACCAGTAGACCTTTCTCGTCGTCGCAAGGCCTCTTGAAAAGAGTAATAATCATGATGAGACAGTAGTGTTTATTTGGCGATTAAAATTTCCTCCCTGGGGAGGGGTGTGATGGTTTGTGCAGTGGCAGGGAGGGGTTATACATGATACTTGTCGCATAAACCCCTCCCTGCACCCTCCCGTTGGGAGGGAATCGCACTGGCCAGCACTTTTAAATTTAACTCTGTCTAATTATGGGATGTTACTTTGAAAAGAAGGCTACATTGCGTTGGCGTGGCACCTCCTGCAGGGTCCTCTGCGAGGGACCCCGCAGGAACGGAAGGTAAATTAATCATTTGAAACATTTGCACGCGCAATAATATTCCATTTGCCATTTTTTAATTCACATAAAAGCAGATCGCTACGGCCACAAGCTATTCCGCATGTAAAGCCTTCACCAATTATTGCACGTGTATATTGTTTGTTTAAGAAAAGTGGGTTCGAGAAGCTGAAGATTGTTTGATTATAATTAGTTAGGTTTTTTTTGGGATCTTTTTCGTTGGTATGGTATTTCACTTTAAAGTTATATTTAATCCGCCAGTCTGTTTGTACTGATATCATTTCAGCGGTATTGAACATGCTTATCTCGCTTTCATTCATAAAATCTTTTAAACATTTGTTTGAATCAACTTTATCCGCTTCATCTAATATTGATTGGCTATTAAGAATATCTTTATTATAAAATGAGCTCATGTCTGATTTTGCATTCAATAATTTTATATTTTCTTTTTTGATAAGCCAGCTTATTAATTTATCAGTGTTTTTTATAATAAGGCTTGTTTGGCAATATGCGTTAAAAGGCAATAGTAGACTTAATATAAGGAATGCTTTTTTCATAATGCAAGATACAATTACTGAGGGCTAATAAATCAGCCTTTTACTTTTCTATATCGCCTTAAACAACTGCCAACATGTCACCGCAAAGTAAGTTAGCCTGACGGTTTGTAAGTTAACTGACACCCTACCATTATTTTTTCTGCCAAATGCAAATTGGCACAGGCATTGATAAAGTAGGTGTGGAAGCATTAATTATCAAGAAAAAAATAAATCATAATATGTCTAAAATAATTGGAATTGACTTAGGAACAACAAACTCCTGCGTAGCGGTAATGGAAGGTAACGAACCTGTAGTTATTGCTAACAGCGAAGGAAAACGTACTACGCCTTCTGTTGTAGCTTTTGTTAACGACGGTGAGCGTAAAGTAGGTGACCCGGCAAAACGCCAGGCAATTACAAACCCTACAAAAACTATTTATTCTATAAAGCGCTTTATGGGTAACAACTTCAACGAAGTTACTACAGAAGTTGGCCGTGTACCTTATAAAGTAGTTAAAGGCGACAACAACACCCCACGTGTTGAAATTGGCGACCGTAAATATACCCCACAAGAAATTTCAGCGATGATCCTTCAAAAAATGAAGAAAACTGCTGAAGACTTTTTGGGTCATGAAGTTACTGAAGCGGTTATTACCGTTCCGGCTTATTTTAACGATGCACAACGCCAGGCAACTAAAGAAGCCGGTGAAATTGCTGGTTTAAAAGTTCGCCGTATTATAAATGAGCCTACTGCTGCTGCCCTTGCCTACGGTTTGGATAAAGCACACAAGGATATGAAAATTGCTGTTTTTGACTGTGGTGGTGGTACGCATGACGTATCTGTACTGGAGTTAGGCGATGGCGTTTTCGAAGTAAAATCAACCGATGGTGATACTCACTTAGGTGGTGACGATTTTGACCAGGTTATTATTGACTGGATGGCTGATGAATTTAAGAGTGACGAAGGTGTTGATCTGCGTAAAGATCCAATGGCTTTACAACGCTTAAAGGAATCTGCTGAAAAAGCTAAGATCGAGTTATCGAGCTCAGCTCAAACTGAAATTAACTTACCATACGTTACCGCATCTGACGGTGTGCCTAAGCACCTTGTTAAAACTTTAACCCGTGCTAAATTTGAGCAACTGGCAGATAGCTTAATAAAACGTACTATTGAACCTTGTAAATCAGCATTGAAAAATGCAGGTTTAAGCACTTCTGATATTGACGAAGTAATTTTAGTAGGTGGTTCAACCCGGATCCCGGCGATACAGGAAGCTGTTGAAAAATTCTTTGGCAAAGCGCCTTCAAAAGGTGTTAACCCCGATGAAGTGGTTGCCATTGGTGCAGCTATTCAAGGTGGTGTATTAACAGGTGAGGTTAAAGATGTGTTGTTGTTAGACGTTACCCCGCTTTCATTAGGTATTGAAACTATGGGTGGGGTTATGACCAAGCTTATAGAAGCTAACACTACTATCCCTACCAAAAAATCAGAAGTGTTTTCAACAGCATCTGATAGCCAGCCTTCAGTAGAGATCCACATATTACAGGGTGAACGCCCGATAGCGTCCGGTAACCGTACAATTGGTCGTTTCCATTTGGATGGCATACCACCAGCACCCCGCGGCATTCCGCAAATTGAAGTAACGTTTGATATTGATGCCAACGGTATATTGCACGTATCTGCAAAAGATAAAGCTACCGGTAAAGAGCAGAAGATCCGCATTGAAGCTTCATCAGGTTTAACTGATGCTGAGATCAAAAAAATGAAAGAAGAAGCTGAAGCTAACGCTGATGCTGACAAAATAGCGAAAGAAGAAGTTGAAAAACTAAACAGCGCTGATGCTTTGATCTTTAGCACCGAAAAACAATTGAAAGAGTTTGGTGATAAATTACCTGCTGACAAAAAAGCACCTATTGAAGAAGGTTTAACTAAATTAAAAGCTGCTTACGAGTCTAAAAACTTAGCTGACATTGATGTTGCCCAGGCAGAATTAAACAATGCATGGACAGCAGCTTCTGAAGAGATGTACAAAGCATCTGCAGAAGGTGGCCAGCCAGCAGGTGATGCAGGCGCGCCAGGAGCAGGTCCGCAAGACCACTCTGACACCGTTACTGACGTTGACTTTGAAGAAGTAAAAGACGAAAACGGTAAATAATTCTCAATAACATATTAGTAGAAAGCCCCCGTTAGTTTTATCGGGGGCTTTTTTTGTGTATAAAAGGGTGTTATGCTGAGCTCCGTCGAAGCATGCGCGAGGGCCTTTACGCTCACTCTTCGAGCGCCTCAGAGTGACAGCCTTCGCACCGTTGGGTAGATTAATAAGATACTTTAAACTCTTCACTTTTATTTTCAAGCTCAGTGTCTAACTCTCCTCCCTCAAACCCATGCCAAGCAACCTTGATCTTATTATACTTAGACTGATAACTCCCCTCAACCTCACCAAATACTAATTCTCTTTTCTGCGGATCAAAAGTTATAACGCGTTTATAATAGCTGCCATGTTGATGATCGTAAGTCAAACCGTCATCTTCATAATAAACGAACTCGTTAGCTTCATTACCGTTCCAAACGTTAATCAATAGGATGCCATCACCAGCCTCATTAGTGCTTTGAATGATGTTTTGCATCGGCACAATACCACCTGCTATTACAAATACCGGCAGATCAGATAACGGGCAAGCGACATTAATAACCTTTCCGCCGTTAAATTTTTCGTCAGTGCTTAGGAGGTACCATTCGCCGGCCGGCAAATAAATAGCTACGTTTTCAGCAGTGCTTATTACCGGGGCAACCAGTAACGCATCGCCAAAAAGAAACTGGTTTTGATATTTAGTGTCGAATATGTTTTCATCCCACGTATAGTCAATCGCCAAAGTGCGGCTTAGCGGCAAACCTGTTTGGGTGGATT
>NZ_JAQBOI010000230.1 GCF_028288105.1 Mucilaginibacter sp.
AACAGTGGCGGCTTGCTGGCCACCTTCTCCTGCTCGGGTGCTATGGATATGGAAACCTTTAAACAGGTGCTGGCATGGGCCGCTCTTGATGCCGGTAAACAGGTGCAGTTCATTTATCAGTTTCATCAACCCGAAGATCACCCGGTTAGGGCTTCGTTCCCTGAGGGCGAGTATTTGAAGGGGCTATTGTGCCGTGTTTGGTAAATAACATAAGGCGCAATACTTCACATCTCCGATAGAAAAAGTAGGCTATGTACCTTAAACAGCAAAGCAACCTCCAAACCATATAGTACATATATAATTTAGGGATTGCCTTGTTCCTCACTATACCGTGAGGGAATATATTTAGAAACCCGATGTAATTAATCCAGAGTGATCTGCCTTTTGATGCTTTCCTCTAAGGATATAAATGTTTCGGTGCGTTGAATGCCTTTTACGCTTTGAATACTTTCATTTAATACCTCACGCAAGTGGTTGGTATCATGGCAAACAATTTTAGCGAAAATACTCCAGCTGCCGGTGGTATAATGCAGTTCTACAATTTCCGGAACCATTTTCAATTGTTTTACCGCTTCGTTATACTGCGAACCTTTTTCCAGGAATATCCCCAGGAAAGCGGTTACATCATAACCCAGTTTTTGCGGGTTTACTTCCAGGCTGGCACCTTTTATTACACCCATCTCCTCCAATTTTTTCATCCGCACGTGTATGGTTCCGCCAGAAACAATCAATTCTTTTGCGATTTCGGTGTATGGTGTGGTCGCATTTTTCATCAATATTGATAAAATCTGTATATCAAGATTATCAATTTCTAAATTTTGAGGTTTCCTGTGAGGCATAATTTTAAATATCTATATTCAAATACAAGTATAATTATAATAAAAGTAAAAATAAAAATATTTTGTTGAAATATTTGCAAGAAAGTGTCAACTCTGTTAGATTTGTATAAAGCAAATGACAATTGCTCTATCGTTCTTTTAAAACAAACATTGTTGGGTGGTGAAATTTTTGGCAGACACACCTCCTTGTCCCGGTGGCGGAGAAAATGGGAAACCCGAAGCGGGCTAACCACTCTGTGAAGGTTCGAACCCTTCCCCAACAGCTATCAAACGTGAAGTTTGATTAACATCCTGTAGGATGGTGAAATTTTTGGCAGACACACCTCCTTGTCGCGGTGGCGGAGATCATGGGAAACTCTTAGCAATAAGAATAACCACTCTTTGAAGGTTCGACCCCTTCTCCTACAGCTCTTCTCATAATTTAGGTTTATAATTGGTTAGTAAAGGCCCCTGCCCATCAGGGGCTTTACTTGTATAAGAGACTTTTTTTTCTTCACACATACTTCGTAATATGAATAATGAATGTAGAATTTCAAAGTGTTAGAATTTTTTACTTTATCATTTATAATTCAACATGCAGTGTTCAATATTTATATGTGAGCGTTACCTGCGGCCCGGGCTTTACGCTCATACGCCCGCAGGCATTAGGCGCGGGGCCGGTATCCGCTTCAATCCCTAACGCAATTTAAACTATCCAAAGCCTTTGCTTGCCGAGGGATCTCGGCGTAACTGTGGCAGGGTGCGTAAATTCCTCAAACAAAAAAATCCCGGCTGTTCACCGGGATCTTAGCATTATTGAATTTATTATATCACTTAAAAGAATTTAAAGCCCACGCTCAGCGCCCATATGTTTTGTCGCTGGCCATAGCTCTCGTTTATTTTGGTTAGACCGCCTTCGTAACGCAGGTCGGCTGTAATGTGGCCAATATCAACGCCGCCACCTACCTGATAACCCAGGGTGCTTTTTCGATAATTACCAAAATCCTGATAAGCCCCGCTAACATTATCGCTAAAGTTTTGGTTTTTATCTAACAGGTAGCTATAAACCGGGCCGGCCATAATCCTGAAATTTAAATTATCGCCTCCAAAACCTTTACCTATTAATAAAGGCAGGTTTAAACTGGTAAAAGTTACCTTACCATTAGTTGTTACGGTATTGTTGTTATTATTAAAGTTGAATTTACCGCCACTGCTGCCCAAATAAAGCTCGGGTTGCAGATAAAGGCTGCTGCCAAAACGGGCAAATAAACCAGCCTGATAACCGGCAACGGTAGATTCGCTTACATTGTTTGTACTAATCTTAGAGAAGTTGATACCTGCTTTGGCACCCAAAGAAACTTGTGCCTTAGCACTAATTACAGCTACGAAGAGTATAGCTATGCTTAACAAACATTTTTTCATGGTAAATTAATTTAGTTAATAAAGATGTTAGATGCGCATCGTTGTTAAAAGTTTAAAACTCTGCGACATATTAAACGCATACAGCGGTGTATTTTTTATATTTTTGTATAAATATTTTATTTTATGGCAGAGATAACTATCAGTAATAAGGATTGGGAACGTATAAAAATAAAGGTGCAAAGAAAGTATAATCATCTTACTGATGAGCAATTACAGTATACCGAAGGGCAGGAAGACAGCCTGATTACCCGTATAATGGACTTGGTTAACCGCGACAGAAAATACGTTGTGTTCACGCTTACAAAAGCATTGGTGAACATTGATAATAACCGCCTTTAAAATTAGTTATTATAGAAAGCGGTTTCGCTTTTATATATTTATATTTCAAGAGGTTAAGGATGACAGATAAAGGGACAATAAGCAAGTACAGAAAACCGCTTTTATATGCGGCTGGCTTGGCTTTGGCTGTAAGTGTATGGAGTTTTAATGACGATCTTTTTCAGATATCTAAGAACCTGGATGTTTTCGCGTCGGTATATAAAGAGGTAAACATTAATTATGTTGATGAGATAAACTCGGCGAAGCTGGTTAAAACCGGAGTTGATGCTATGCTGGAAGGTTTAGATCCTTATACCGAATTCGTCCCCGAATCAGAGATTGAAGATTACAAGTTGCATTATGTAAGCACACAGTACGGTGGCATTGGTGCAGGTGTATTTTTGCGCGATAAAAAGGTGTACATATCCGATGTATTCACAGGCTTCCCTGCGCAAAAGGCAGATATCCGCCAGGGCGACCAAATGTTGAAGATAAACGACATTGACCTCGCGGGTAAAACTAACGAGCAGGTGAGCCAGTTGCTTAAAGGATCGAAAGGTGCGGTTGTTAAATTGTTAATGAAACGCGATGACGAAGCCCCTGTAGCAAAAAGCCTTGTACGCGACGAGATAAAACAGCCCAATGTTGTTTATTCGGGAATGGTTAGCGGCAATATGGGCTACATCAAACTGAATAAATTTCTTGAAAACTCTGCAGATGAGGTAACCGATGCACTTGTTGTTATCAAAAAGAATAACCCAAGCGGTATCATCCTGGATCTGCGATCAAACGGCGGTGGTATTTTACAGGAGGCTGTTAAAATTGTGAACCTGTTTGTGCAAAAGGATGTACAGGTGGTATCGCAAAAAGGGAAGGTAAAAGAAAAAAACTTTACCTATAGCACTGTTTCTACTCCGCTGGAGCCAAACCTGCCTTTAGTAGTATTGGTGAACAGCCGTTCGGCATCAGCATCAGAAATTGTTGCAGGTGCCTTGCAGGATCTGGATAGAGCTATTATTATAGGCCAGCGCAGTTATGGTAAGGGCCTGGTGCAGCAAACATTTAACCTGCCTTATAATAGCCTGGTAAAGGTAACGGTTGCTAAATACTATGTACCATCGGGCCGTTGTATCCAGGAAATGGATTATACCCACCGCAAGGATGATGGTAGCGTTATAAAAGTAGCTGATTCGGCTATACACGAGTTTAAAACAAAAAATGGCCGCTCGGTTTATGATGGCAGCGGTATTTACCCGGATATTTTCATAAAGCAGGATAGGTTTGCAAATGTAACCCAGGCGCTGGTAAGCAAGTTGCTAATATTTGATTATGCTACCAAATATCGTAACACACATCCAAAAGCTATTGACCCTAAAACATTGGTATTATCTGATGAGGAGTACAATGATTTTATAAAATACCTTACCGGCAAAAACTATACATACAGCACCATTTCCGAAAAAATGCTGAACAGTCTAAAAACTGAAGCAACTAAAGAGAAACAGTTTAGCGAGATACAGGCCGAATACGATATCCTGAAAGCCAAAATGGCAAGTAGCAAAAAGAACGACCTGCAAATACATAAAGCAGAGATAAAACAAGTATTGGAAAATGAAATAGCATCCCGTTATGCATACGAGAAGGGCCGTTATGAGGCTAACTTTAAGTATGATAAGGAACTGGCCGAAGCTGTAAAAATTATGCAGGACAAACCCCAGCTGGCATCTATACTGAAAGGTGTAGGCGATTATAAAATTATTGGAAAGCCGGTACTGGCAATGGCCGGAAAAAAAGAAGATAAGGATAAAGATAATGACGATTGAGAATAGAGCCAGGAGTCAAGATCATTAGAATCAACAAGAAATAACCCTTCAAATAATTGGAGGGTTATTTTTTTGTCTTGTTTCTCGTTTTTTAATAGCCTTGCATCTATTTGTAACATCCCTGTTATAACATCTATTTGGTTAAACTATGCTGATACCTGTATGTCATACCTACAAAAAACATACAATTATGAAAAAGATAATAATTACAGCAGCCATATTTTTAAGCTGCATAGCATACAAATCAGCCAATGCGCAAATTAGTTTAAGCATTAACATTGGCAGTCAGCCTGAGTGGGGCCCGGTAGGTTACGATCATGCAGATTATTACTACATGCCAGATATTGATACCTACTATGACGTTCCTGCCCATCAATATGTTTACCTGGAAAATAACAGCTGGGTGCGTAGGGCGAGCTTACCCGCAAGGTATAGCAATTACAACGTATACAATGGATACAAAGTTGTTGTAAACGAACGTAACCCATGGGCCCGTAACGATGTGTACCGTGCCAAATACGCAAATTACAGAGGCCGCACCGGTCAAACTATAATACGTGATAGCCGCGATGTTAAATACAGTAATCATTGGGCTAATAACCGTCCCACTCGTGTGGTAGAACACAGAAAAGTGGTGAAATATAAAGGCAATAACGGCAACCATGGCGATAACGGTAAACGTGATGATAATGACAAGCACGGTAAAGGACACGGCCGCGGACACTAATTCCCTCTAATTTTATATATATAAATAAAAGAGGCCCCAATTTGGGGCCTCTTTTATTTTGCATCTATTTATCCAATATCCCCTTAACAAGAGATTTCCATTGCGGGAAGGAAAGCCCTTCGCGTGCTGCAAGGGCTATTATCGTATTACGCACAGTATCATACAAGCCGGTATCTTTATTATTCGGTGTTTCGTTTCTGCCATGAACGGCGGCACTAACATGGTTCTTGTAGCGTTCAACAATAAATGTACTGGTAGAGTTGTGACTATAAAAGTGTGCCGTAGCCTTATCGGGGTGCCTGGGGTTAGCAACGGGCCTAACCGTCATGGTTATATATTCACTTTCGGCATTAGCATCCTCAATTTCTTCCATCGCCTCAATACGCACCCACTCCATACCATCGCCGGCAAGCGGGCCCGGAGCAGGTAAATCAATATAAAAATGGTCACCTTTTTCAGCTATTTTATACACCTCATCCCCCTTAGTATCGGTGATAGCAAATTTAGCCGAGTGTGGCCCGCTTAATACATGCCACTGCGATATATCTTTCAATCTATCCTTAGCCAATAAAAATAAATGATGGGCTTCCTGTTCACTCGCGCAATCGGCAAAATGTATTACATCTGTTTCTTCACCTTTGGTTTGTGGTGGTATATTATCGGCAGGGTTTAACATAGCATGTTGGTTTATAGTTATAACACAATAAATTATAGGGTTGTTTTAATAACCGATGCCAACAACATTTGGCGACAGGGCACAAAAAAAAGCGGCTTTATGCAAAGCCGCTTTTTTCCAATAGAAGATTCGGTTTACCAGAAGAATGAATATAATGCTACAATAATACCGCCCACTATAAGTGCACCGGCGGTAAACGCGCGCGATGTTTTAAACATAGACGCATCAATTTCCAATCCGTTGGTTTTAATGCCTTTAGCTGCATCAATTTTGGAGATGATGTACATACCAATTACGCATAGCAGGAACACAAAGCCCATCCTGTCGATAAACGGAATTTCGTATAAATATGTAATCTTGTCATTTTGCAAAGCCAGCTTTGAAAAGCCGTAAGGCGACAAAAATTCTAAATTTGAGAAGCGTGGTAACAGCTTAAAAAACACCGAGAAGATAAAGCCGCCGATAGTGGCGAATAAGGCCGCGTTCGAGGTTGCCTTTTTCCAGAAGAAACCCAATATGAACATAGCAAATATACCCGGCGATACAAAGCCCGTGTATTCTTGTATGTATTGGAAGCCTTGCTTGCCTTCGCCCATTAATGTTTCGCCTATTATAAGAGATAAAATAACGCCTAATGCCATAGCAACCACTACAGACCATTTCCCCAGTTTGACTAGGTTTTTATCAGTAGCCTCGGGGTTGATAGCTTTTTTGTAAATATCTAAAGTAAAGATAGTAGCGATACTGTTGGCTTTACCCGCTAATGAAGCTACAATAGCTGCTGTAAGCGCCGCGAATGACAATCCCTTTAAATAGGTGGGAAGCAGGTTTAGAAGCGAAGGGTAAGCTTTATTGTAATCAATAACTCCTTTCGAACTAAGCATTTCTTTATGGAAATAGCCCCGTTCATGGAGTACATAAGCAGCTATCCCCGGCAGTACCACGATTACCGGCATTAGCAATTTTAGAAACGCCGCGAACAGGATCCCTGCACGTGCCGTTTTAAGATCGGCACCCAACGCACGTTGCGTAATGTACTGGTTACAACCCCAATAGTTAAGGTTTACGATAATCATACCACCTATTAATACCGATAGCCCAGGCATCTCCATATAATTAGAGTTACTCTTGTCAAATATCATGTGGAAGTGGTCTGTGGCTTCGCTGTGTAATATCTTCAAACCTGAGAGAAGGGAATGGTCAGCAGCATTTTTGGATAATTCGCCCAATGCAATATAAGTAGCAGCTAATCCACCAAGTATCAACACAAATACCTGTATAACATCGGTATAACCAATAACCTTCATACCACCCAGAGTGATGATAACTGCAAATACCGCTAACAATCCTATACATAAGTAGATATCCAAACCGGAGATACCACTTATGGCCAATGCACCCAGGTAAAGAATAGACATCAGGTTAACTACGATGTATAATAATAGCCAAAATATGGCCATAACCATTGCCACTGTACCGTTATACCGCTGATGCAGGAACTGCGGCATGGTAAAAATTTTGTTCTTTAAATATATTGGGATGAAGAATATTGCTACGATGATAAGCGTTGCGGCTGCCATCCATTCGTAAGTAGAGATAGCCAGTCCCATTTTAAACGCCGAGCCGCTGGTGCCAATAAATTGCTCGGCCGATATGTTAGATGCTATAAGCGATGCGCCAATTGCCCACCAGGTAAGGGAGCCTTCGGCTAAAAAGTAATCTTTTGAAGTTGCATCGGCGTTGTGTTTGCGTTTGTAAATCCAGTACCCGTAAAAGGATACAATAAGAAAATAGATAAAAAATACGATGTAATCGCCGGTTGATAAGGTCTTCATTTATCTGCTCAGTTTTTTTAATAGGTTTATATTTGGGAGGCTAATAATACACTATATATAGCGTTTAATCAAATTTTGATGTGTTAAAGTTGCTTAGTGGCGACAGCATGTGCCATAAAAAGGAGATATTAAATATTAGGGAATGCATTAATCCCAATTTCTATTGTATTAATATTGGATTAAGTGATGCTGCTACGAAGAATTCTCCGCGCTTTTATTGACCAAAATCAACCTAGTTATTGGATGATTTATAGCAATTGAAGATTTTTTTCAGAATAATTGCTGTTTTTTTACCACATAAAATCAAAGTGTATTATAGGTGTGCCAGTATATTTGAGCAACTATTTGGTTAGGTTTCTTTATAAATGAAATAATAGACGGCTTCTAATCAAGGTGTTGATTAAGGGGGCTAATGAGTTGATTTTCAGAATAAAAAATTCGAAGTGGAATGATTATGTCAATGCATTACAATAGCCTGTTTTGTTATATAGAATTATGCTTCCGGTTAATAATCAGAAAGGGTATTTATTGCCGCCAAATAAGCTAAAAACAATAAAAATGATAATTTTTTAAAAACGACTTGTGTAAAACAAAAAGGTGCGTATATTTGCAATCCCAAACGGAGTGGTAGTTCAGCTGGTTAGAATGCCTGCCTGTCACGCAGGAGGTCGCGGGTTCGAGTCCCGTCCATTCCGCTTATCAATAATAAAATTGGGCAACCCCCTTAGATGATATCATCTGAGGGGGTTTTTGTTTTCAGGACGTACCAAATTATGCAGCTTTTTCATAGCGCTTTCTTATGCCGTTAACATTATTTAATCACAACACCTTCTCAATCGGTGCTAAGGCGGTGCCTTTAAAAATTCACATTTACTAATTGCCGTCATGTGCATTTTGGTGATATTTCGAGTCATAATATCTTCTGCTAATTCGCCCTGTTGTTCTCGGGCTGGGCTTGCCGCTGCTGTTGGACTGGCCTTTCGATACCACCAAATCGGTAGGTGGCGGTGAGCTTGAAATGATTGTTGCCGTAGCGCCGGTTATAATATACCTGTGTCTTACCTACATTATAATCGCCTTCTGAAATTGACCGGTTAAAAATATCGTTAGCGGTCAGTCCTACCTTCAAATTACCCTTCAATATTGATTTTTCGATTCCGGCAGTGACGATCGACCGTTTGTCATCATGCCGGATACCGTAGTAACGGTCACCAAGGTACCAGGCAAGCAACTGTAATTTAATACCGTGCTTCAAACTAAAGGTATTGCTGGAGTATACGTAGGCCTGTGGCTTTACTTTTCCGGTAGCGTAACCGTAGTTGTCATCGAAGGCCCTTCCGTAGGTGATACTGGCAGTATTGATTGATTGCCACCAGTCGCCAATAGAAAAGGGCCTTGTAATCGATGCAAGAAAAGTATGGTCATGGCTGATATTGATCGACTTAAGCACATAGCTTTCCGGGGTGCTTCCTCTCAAGGCAGCCCCCGACAGCGGGTCTATGGTATAGGTGTAAGCCATTTTAACTTCCGTTTTTTTAAAGTTTGCGGAAAGTTCAAACGCATGTGCCTTTTCCGGCACAAGGTTGGGATTGCCTTCAATGGTAGTGAAAGGATCCTGATACATAACAAATGGATTGAGTGCCTGATACCTGGGACGGGTGATCCTTGCGTTGTAGGATGCTCTGAGCTTATTTCCATTTTCCAGCGGAAGGTCAAGTTGCAGATTTGGGAAGATATTCAGATACTCTTTGCTGAAATCCTGTCCCTTGCCGGCTGATGTGCTCAATTTGTAAGTAGTCCACTCGCTACGGAACCCAAGGATGATGCCCATCTTTCCGGCATTAGCTGAGAAACTGGCATAAGCGGCTGCGATAGTTTCATTATAGCCGAATATGCTAGAAAGTGTTGCATCAGGCAGGTATGGCCCGTCCAGACTGTTCCCGATAAGGAACTGAGTATCCGAATTGTTGCCGACATTGCTGAACCTTAGTCCGGTCTCCAGTTTTAAATTTTTCTTAAAGCATTTGGTACGGTCAGCTTGTATGCTGGCAATGTTCAGGCGCTGGGAAAAAGCATTTTGCAGGTAGCGGGGCGCAGTACCGCCGAATTCTTCGATCTGGTCATCATTGCCGGTTCGGTATCCCGAGTACTGGGCGCTAAAGAAAATACCGGAGCCGAGGGTGTCGGTGGTTTTGGTGAAGTCGGCTATGATTGTATTGTTTTTCCTGAGCTCATCTCTCACAATACTGCTGCCGTATGTATTGTCGGTTGTTAGTGTAGTGATCCGGTTTCGGCTGTCCACTGTTCCGCCGAGATGGTCCCTGTTGCCGCTATAGGAAAGGGAGAGTACCGATCCGGATGAAAAGCGGTAGCGAGCGCCCAAACCGTATGTCGCATAAACGTTAAAATCCCTGTTCCAATCGGTGGTAAGCGCAGAATTGAGATAGTCTGACGGGTCGGGCCTGGTTCTGACGGTGTACAGCAGTTCTCGTCCGCTGCCCTTGAGCAGTGCAATGTTTGCGGAAAGCGATAATTTGTTCCCGGTATAGCCCAGATCAACAAAGTTGTTGGTATTGGTCCCGGCAAAATCGGACGTCGTAAGATGCTGGCTGAGCCGACCGCTTAATCCGTCTCCGCCTGGTGCTTTTGTGGTGATATTGATCACGGCCCGTCCTCCCGCATCGTATCTTGCCGAAGGATTAGCAATGATTTCGATCTTTGTGATCTGTGATGTGGGTATACCGGCCAGGCGTTCGCTAGGTATAAGCGTACCGTTAAGATAGATGATCGCCTCGCCCTTTCCCTGAAGGGAAATGACGCCCTCATTTACCGTAAGTCCGGGAGTCCTCGAAAGGATTTCGGTGACCGAACTGCTGCTGGCCAGGATGGTTCCGGCAACGTTAACTTCCAGGTTGCCGTTATTGCCGTAGCGCATCAGTGGTGCGGAAGAGGTAATGGAAACCTGCCCTAACATAGTGGTGTTTTCCACGGGCACGATGGTACCCAGATCAACCTCCGTTTTTCCCGCATACTCGATATTGATGGTAGTATCTGTAAAAATAAATGAGCTAAGCTTCAACCTGAGTCGGGTATTATTAAGGTCGGTAATGGCTATGTTTCCGGTAAAGCTGCTGCTTCTGATGAGCTTTCCTACAGTATCGGTCAACAAAAAGTTACCCGTCAAGGGGCTTCCGCTTGCATCAGTTACCTTTGCGGAAATGCTTTTGACCTGTGCATAAAGTGAGATGCTTGTTAACAGGCAAAGAAATAATAAGAATGTAGATTTCATGTACTTCGGACTTTGAATGTCCAAAGCTAACCGGGAGGTTCAGCATCGTGGTTTTGAATTTGAGATATGGGAGTTCGGAATTATAACTCCGAACCCGGTTACGGGAATGCGGCAGACGACAATCCTTCTTTATAAAGGGTTGGGGTGGTGCCCCTGTGTTTTTTAAAAGCGGTATAGAAGGTGGATTTCGAGTTAAAGCCGACCTCGTATCCGATCTCTTCCAGTTTGATCCTTCTGTCGTTTGTAATCAATTCACAGGCACAGCCAATACGATATTCGTTGATGTACACGGCGAAGCTCTTGCCCAGGTTATCGTTAAGCAGCTGGGAAAGCTGGTGCCCTGAAATATTGATTCTTTTGGCCAGATCGTTAAGCTTAAGATCGGGGTTCTTATAGAGTTCCTGATCAATAATAATTTTCCGGAGTTTATCGGTCAGGCTGGTGGCATGGTTTTCAGTGATCTTCTTTCGGGCATAACGCCCGGGTTCCTCGTTACCAAGAAAGGCCGTATCTGATTTTTTCCTGTTAACGAACAACGGAATGTTCAGGTAGAGCAGCAACGAGAAGAAAAGCGCACCACTGATATATACGCTGCTGAAGGACCAGAAAAAGACGATCAGATAGGCGATCAGGATCACCGTGTTGCCAAGAAAGATCGACAGTATCGGTTTTTCTCCGGGGGAGAGCTTTTCTGTTTTAGTGAATACTTTGGCGAATACTTCCCTAAGCAGCCATCCGGTCAGGATGAAATAGGCCACCCATTGCGCATAGATAATATGTACGATATAATGGTTCCAGTCCCCGGGATGCGCCTGGTAAGGTACCAACACTCCTATAATGACAATCGCAGCGATCCATGCCCAATAGGTATATTTCCACCTGACCGGTGTTTTCTGGATGTTTTCCAGTGCTGCCCTTGTGAAATAATAGAGTGACGGCCCGATCAAAAAACAGCCGGACAGGCCTATTTGCAGATAGATTCGCGGAAGGTCGTGATAAAAATAGCCAAACGTGGCTTTGGTTATCCTGATGCTGAGTGCCAGTAGTAACAATCCCAAAAAGTAAGAGGCTGGGGACTTTGGTTTTTTAAAGAACAACAGATAGCCGCTGATCACGAAGCCGTTGAAGGCCCCTAAAGCGCTAAAAAAGAATAATATCTGTTGCCCGAGATTCATGCATCAAAAATAGTAAACTAAAATCAATGACGGTCCCATCAATAAATCGCTTTTTCCGTTTATCCATCGGTTGAGATCGTATATCCATCATTTGGCTAATAACCTGTAAAATTAAATAGGGTAATCGATTAATTTCCGACCTATAGAAATAACAAATTTCCTTGTAGTTTGACCTTGGTTGCCGACAACCAAGTTTTTAGACATGATGAGGGAGGCGGTTGTGAAGAAATGGAGGGAATGGTGGAAGGGATGGCGGAGTAACTAATAAGCGGAGGTGTTGTTGAACATGGTAACCATGTTAATCAGTGAACTGAAAAACGCATTGAAATATAGGAAACTCCTTAGTTTCCTATATTTCAATGCGTCAACAACAAGCAATTATTATTGTATTTAATTCGTTTTTAACTACCTGATTATAGTACCTAGTATTGAATTAATAACTAGAGTAAGCATGAAAGCCGTAAAACCAAGTACACCAATGAGGATCATGCCGATCAATAGCATAAATTTTTGCCATTATATTTTTTGCAAAGATGATAATCTAACAAAGGAAGCAAAACATTAAAAGCTAATAGCACCCGCATACCACCTGCTATAAATACTGGTAAATTATGGGAAACCAGTTGTGTAGCACTGCCGAAGAGCGCGATCCCGAAAAATAATATTAAATATGTTTTGAAGCGCTTCATGATCTGAAGTCAGCCATAATCATACCAGTTGTATTACTAAAAACTGTTAGTTTGCACTAATTTTCCTATACTATTTTTCATTATATTTTGTAACCTTAACCCAGTCAACCCACATTTTGGCTTCGCCATTTTTCACCATATTAACAGTGCTTTCGGGTAAGCCGTAAAAAGGTTGTTTTACACCGTTTATCTTGGCAGGATACCCACCACCAAGAGCATAATTAAGTATCAGGTATTGCTTATTGTGAAACACCCATTTACCGTAATGTTCGGCCATTTTGCGGGTAACACGAAACATAGGTACGCCATCATACTTAAAAACAAGGCTTTCCGGTGTCCAGTCAACCGCATAAACATGCCATTGTGTAGCGTCGTGCTCTTTATCGAAATATAACCGATTTACAAACGGGGTTTCGCCGCTATAACCGGGGCCATGTACTGCCGCGCTTATCCAATCAGGTTCGCCTACATATTCCATAATATCTATCTCGCCTGTTTGGGGCCATGCACCTTTGCCCAGCATCCACCAGGCGGGCCATAAACCGTCGCCTGCGGTAACTTTTATCCTGGCCTCGGCTGTGCCGTAAGTAAAATCAAATTTATCGCGGGTGTTTATCCTTGCAGAAATGAAGTCGTACTCCCTACCCTCAACATTTTTAAACTTAGGCGAATACTGTGGCTTCAAAACCAACAGCCCATTCTCTATGTACATGACAGTTGATGAATCTATATAGGTTTGCAATTCGTTATTTCCGTTAAAACCGGGCACTTCCGGGGTCCATTTATTGCGATCAAGCTTGGTATCCGAAAAATCGTCAAAGAATATCACGTGACCATTGGCATAGCCAATGGTTGAGCTTTTTTTAACAGATGAACATGACGTACCTATAGCTATTGCCGCCACAAAAGCAGCAACATAAATACACTTTTTATAAAGCATAATAATAAGGGGGTTGTTTAATATCAGATAAAGCCATTCGATTATATGGCTTTATCTGTTTTAATTTGATTATTTATAAACGCGTACATAATCTACTTCCATCGAGTCGCTTGTAAAATTGGGGTCGACCGCAGGACCGCCAAAATTACCGCCCATTGCTACATTCAGTATCAGGAAAAAGTTTTGGTTAAACGGCAGGTTGGCACTGTTGGCAAACGTGTAATATACGTTACCATCAATAGCAAATTTCATCGTTGTTGGTGTCCATTCCATACTGTACACGTGGAAATCGGTTGACGCCGTTGGATTTTGGGTAGTACCGCCTACGCCGCCACCGCCATAGTGGCCGGGGTAGTGCATGGTAGAGAATATTGTATTCTGCTGTTTACCTACATGTTCCATAATATCAATCTCGCCACAGGCTGGCCATGGTGTGGTATCAATGTTACCGCCAAGCGCCCATATTGCAGGCCATGTACCCACACCTGCAGGTAGCTTAGCTTTAACTTCTACACGGCCGTATTTAAACCCAAACTTGCCTTTGGTTAAAAGCCTGGCCGAGGTATAGCCAAAACCGTTATAATCTTCTTTTTTCAAATTGATCTTCAAGGTACCGTTAGATACTACAGCGTTATCTGTACGGTTGGTATAATACTCCAGTTCGTTATTGCCCCAGCCGTTGTTGTTGCCAAGATCGTAACCCCATTTACCGGGGTCGGGCGCTCCTGCGGTAGTAAACTCATCCGACCAAACAAGCGCTTCTGCTGCAGAAACGGTTACCTTTATTGATTTCACGGTTATTTTACCGCTTTGACTTTTAGCGGTAACTTTTACAGTATAAACACCCGCCACGGGGTATTGATAGGTTAAACTGCCGGTGGTACTGTTTTGAAAAACGCCGTTTCCAAAATCAAACTCGTACGATACTGCATTATCTGCAGTTACGGCAAATACTACTGTACCACTATTATCTGTACTTACGTTAGGCGTTACAACAATATTAGCGGGTTTATCTGCTGTGTTGTTTCCTGTATCACTGTTCTTATTGCAGCTGGTAAACAAGGCTACCGCTACTACCAGTATAAGTATATATCTATGTAAATATTTCATGCTATTATGGTTTAATTTTAAATTTCTGATACCATGCAAGGCCATCTGTACCAACACTGCGTACAGTAATGCTGGTTGCCGTCAGCTCCATGATCTCATACGTAGTGCCACCGGTGCCAAAAGCGATAAGCCCATTACCCGGCACTGTAAACTGTATACGGGTAGAGTTTACCGAGGTTGAACCCGAGGTAGCATCCATAAAAGCAAGCCTGCGCGGTGCGCTTACATCAAGGTCATAACAATCGTCGCCACCGGCTTTACCGTAAAATGCTGTAGCCGCCGCGGTGAAGAATGACTGGCCTTTGTTATTTACAGTCATGGTTATGTTATTGTTGGCATCCTTGGCAAAGGTTATCTCATCATCATACAAACATTCGGCCCGTTGATTAGGCTCGGCGCTGTAGTAGGTTGATGTGTAGGTATCAAGTGGGCCTACACCTACATGGCCGGGCGTAAGGCGATCTATAACCCAGGTTTGCGAACCTCCGTTGGTAAGGTTTTGCAATATTTGCGAGGGAATTTCAAACGCCACAAATACGGTGATCTTTTTTGTTGTAGTTGTGGTTACGCCACCTGTACCAATAGCACTCACTACAATAGTGTAATCGGTAGTGCCAGGGGTAGTGTATTTATGCACCAGTTCGCCGCCGCTCACTATTTTGCTGTTACCATCACCAAAATCTACTTTGTAAGAAATGGCATCGGTAGCTGATGTTTTGATGGTGACATTACCGGAGCCCGCACCTGCAGGATTTGCGTCATCGGCACCTTCAATATCAGTTGTCAGGGTCAGGTCCTTGGGGGTAATTATTTTACCAAAGGAGTACTCTTGTTTTTTACAGCCTATTACAATTATAATGGCTGCTAAACAGATGGTTATTAATGCTTTTATATTAATTTTCATCGCTCTATAAATTAATTAAGTATGATATCATCTAAATAGAAAGTGTAGTTGGCCGAGCCATCACCCGATGTACCGTTATCAAATATTAGCACCACTTTTTGGTAAGAGTTGCCTGTATTGATGGCGGAGTAATCAAAAGTTAATTCTTCCCACTCGTTTGCCTTGGTAGTGTTTACTTCCTTTTCGAAGCTGATGCCACCATTGGTCAGATTCTCTACCTTTAACAGCACTTTGGCACCTGCCCGTGGTGAGTACACCTTCATTTTAAAGGTCTTTTTGGTCGAGAAATCTATCGGATTATCAAGAGTAAGGAAACTGCCGCCATAAGTAGCGCCGGAACTTTTTACCATTTTGGCAACCTTTGTGCTGGTATTGATACCCGAAGCATTTGGATTGTTAACAACAGTAACTGCGCCGCCATCAAAATCGGTAAAGGCGTAATTTAGGGTTGTTGATTGAAAATCAAGCGGGATACCCAAAACAGAAGAGGGCGCCGGTACCAATTTCAAATCGTCCCAGTAGAATACCTTGCCGGAACCACTTACGTTAAAGTCGAAAAACACCGAGGCTTTATCGTAATTAGTTACCGGATTAAAGACAGGCGTACCTACGGAATTATTAAGGAAATTAAATGTTAAGGTTTCCCATTGATTGGCTACAGTTGTTACCGCGTCTGTTTCGACAGATTTTGAACCATCGACGTGGTCTTCTATTTTCAACTTGATGGTTAAACCGGCCGCAGGAGAATAAACACGCAGGCTCATCTGGGCAAAAGCGGATGTTACCGGTATTTTTGTTGGAAAGCCTGCCGCTGTACCGATAGTAACTCCTGCCCAGGTTTCGGCACCACCAGGTTTGGTGGTCTTTTTAACTTTATTAGCCGCGTTTGTTGGGTCAGCCGCGTCAATGCTAACATTGTTGCCAAAATCAGTTACGGTATAGTCTGTATTTGGCGCATCAAACGTAACCGGCAAACTTATCTTTTGGATAGGTGCGGTCATTTTAAGGTCGTCCATATAAAACACCTTTCCACTGCCACCTACGTTAAAGTCAAAAAACATCGAAGCTTTATCATAAGTAAATGCCGGGTTTAAGGCAGGTGTGCCCGCGGAATTGTTATTAAAATCGAATGTCAAAGTTTCCCACGCATTAACCACTGTGGTTACAGCATCTGTTTCAACAGCGTTTGCAGCAACAGCATGGTCTTCCAACTTTAATTTTATAGTTAAACCGGCAGCAGGCGAGTAAACACGCGCTGTCATTTTTGAGCTGGCAGCGGTTACAGCTACTTTATTTGCAAAGCCCGAAGCCGTACCTAATGTTGTACCTGCCCAAACTTCAGCACCGGCAGGTTTAATAACTTTTAAAACCTTGTTTGCCGCATTAGCAGGATCTGCAACAACGCTTGAAACGTTACCGCCAAAATCGCTGGTAGTATAATCATAGTTTGGATCTTCAAAAGTTAACGGCAGATCTATCTGCCTGCCTACCTTAATTGTTTCCTCGTGTGTGGTTGTTGCAACACCGCCGCTTAAAGCAATTACTCTCACTACATAACTACCTGCAGATGCGTAGGTGTGTGTAGCTGTTTGGTCTTGCAGGAAAGAATCGTACGGCTCGGGATTGGTGGTTGTTTCGTCGCCATAATACACATGAAACATGGTTTCAAAGTCGGCAGTTGCACCAACGTTAACCGTTAGGCCATTGGTAGTCAGTGTTGTTTTCAAGTTTTCGGGCGCTTTAAATGATACCGTAAGCTCTTGGCTTAATTCGGTAGTTTTACCGCCAATGCCATGGGCCACTATCTTCACCGTATAAACGCCCTCTTTGTAGGCATGTTGGGTGTTTTTACCCTGACCAACTTTAACAAAGCTTTCTGTCCCATCGCCGTAGTAAACATCATAGATGGTTGCGCCCTCGCCTGTTGGGAAAATGGTAACCAAACCTGTATTGTCCTGTGTGATGTTAAATAATACCGACAGTTTTGCCGGCTCAGATACACCACTGTTAACAAACGATGTATCGTCAAATGATTCCTTTTTACAGCCCGTGATAACAGCCAGTAGCAAGGTTATGCTCAAAAAATATTTTATTGCATTCATGATCTTAATATTTTAAGGGTTAGTATCCCGGGTTTTGTGTAATTCCAGAAACGTTTATTTCTTCCTGAGGGATTGGAAACAGTTCGTGCTTGCCGGTTTTAAAACCCTGAAGCTTGGAAGCGGCCTGCCCTGTCCTAACCAGGTCAAAGAAGCGGTCGCCGTCCATAGCCAGTTCAAGCCTGCGCTCATTCCATATAGCTTGCTTTAGTGCATCCCCGGTTGCATTTACCTTGTGCAGGTCGTCACCAAAGGCGCGGGCACGCACCTTGTTAATATATTCCTGTGCTTTAATGTCGCTGCCACCGCTCCTGTTTATTGCTTCGGCAGCCATAAGCAATACCTCAGAATATCTCAAAACCCTAAAGTTGTTTAGATAGTTCAACTCAACCTGGCCTGATGTTTCACCTTTACGTGGCAAGTATTTGCCATTATATAAACCGGTGTTTTTAAAAGGTGCTACCTGGTAGGTGATGTTTAATTCAGGGTGAGATGTTTTATATGCCTCAATATCAAACGCAGTGATAGCTTTACGCTGATCGCCCGCTGAATAAGCAGCTGCCAGATCCTGCGATGGCAAGTTAGTGCTCCAGCCAGCCGCATAAGGCATAGCGCCACTACCATTTAGGCCCCTTATACCATTTTGCTGAACAGCGTAATTGCCCTGCCCGCGTGTAGCACCACCCCAGTTATAGTATGGTGAACCATTGGTGTACTGGATCTCAAATACCGACTCAGGGCCATTCTCGCCTGTCGCTAAATAAATGGAAGCATAATCGGTTACCAACGAGAATGCGTTGGAGGTAATAACCGGCTCAAGTACTGTAGCGGCTTCACTAAATTTATTCTCATATAAATACACCTTACCTAATAGTGCCTGCGCGGCATACTTGGTTACACGCCCTTTTTGAGCCTGGATGGCAGGTAATGCGGCTATGGCGGCGTTAAGGTCTTTTTCTATCTGCGCGTAAACTTCTCCTTTTGGCGATCTTGGCATCCCTTTCAGATCTTCGAGACCAAGACGCCTTTCGGTAAATAACGGTACATCGCCCCACATTTTTACCAGCGTAAAGTAGTAGTATGCACGTAAAAAGGTAATCTCGCCGTAAAGCGCGTCTTTACCGTTAAAGTTAACTATATCGCCCGCTTTATTTTTCTCTTTATACTGGGTAAGGTAATTTGCACGGTTTATACCCTCGTATGCAACCCTCCACAGATCCTCTAAGGTTGAGTTTACCGGAGTAAGTGTAAAGTCATCTATTTGTTGTAGTGCTAACACGTCCGAGGCGTTTTCGCCACCGGCTACGGAGTTGTCTGATGCTATGTCACCTACAACAACCTCCTGGTTTAACCATTGTAATGGCGAATAAACACTAATAGCCATCGTACGGTAATCACTCTCCGACTTTAAATAGTCGAGATCGGTAACAACAAAACTATCGTGCGGGTTATTTTCAACCCACTTTTTGCATGCTGTGAGTGTGGTTATCAGCATAACCACCCCAATTAGCTTTATATATCTTTTATTCATCGTCGTATTTCTGTTAATGAATTATAATTTAATGTCAAGTCCTACTGTATATGTTCTTGGCTGCGGATAAGCGCCACGGTCAACACCTGTATCTAATACACCGCCCGAAATTTCTGGATCAAAGCCCGAGTACTTGGTCAATGTGAACGCATTTCTTACCTGCGCATAAACCCTTATACTTTTAAATACTTTGCCATTTAGTAATTGCGGCACGGTATAACCTAATTGGATATTCTTGATCTTTACGAACGAGCCATCCTCAACATACCTGTCGGATACGCGGATATTGCTGTTGGCGTCGGTAAAAGAATATCTTGGGTTGCGGGCATCATTAGTTGTACCCGGCCCGGTCCATCTGGCTAATACACTGCGGAATTTGTTGGTGTAATTAGCATTACGTTCATAGGCGCGATAGATATCATTACCAATAGATGCGTAGGTAAATGCGTTAAAATCAAAGTTTTTATAGCTCATGCTAAGGCTCCATCCTAGAACAACCGAGGGGAAAGAATCACCTATATTAGTACGATCGTCTGCATTGATCACACCATCTTTATTAACATCCACAAAACGGATATCGCCCGGTTGCGCGCCATCTTGTGTTGGTGCCGCTGCAACCTCTGCTGCTGTTTGGAACAGCCCGTCTGTTTTATAGCCATAGAAATAGCCCGGCGCCTGGCCCTTTTCAAATACTGTTACCGTTTGTGACTGGCCATTAAAATAGCTGCCACCGGGCACCTTAGCTGTACCTTCTGAATTGGTTGCGGTTACTAAACTTTTCACAGTGGTTATGTTAAAGTTGTTGCCCAATTTAAAGTCACCAAAGGTATCGTTGTAGCCTAATGAAATATCAAAACCTGTGCTCTTGGTTGAACCAATATTGTAATCGGGGATTGGAACTGTGCCCAATATCTCCGAGCCTCTTGTCTGGAACAACAAATCGCCTACCCTTTTTTCATAATAATCTACGGTGATGTTAAACTTGCCGTGTAGCAATGTCATGTCGAAACCAACGTTGGCTTGTTTCTGGCTCTCCCACCCAAGGTTTTTATTTTCGGCAGATGCCACAGTTGAACCGGGGTAAAAGACATTATCAAAATTGTAACCGTTACTGTTTGCACCAGCGCCATAATCCGGGCCGCCGGTTGCGATGGTTACAAATTGTGACGGTGTATTATCGTTACCTACGGTACCGTAGCTACCCCTTATCTTTAAGAAATCGATAAAGGGAACGTTAAAGAAAGATTCCTTTGTTACTACCCAGCCCAACGACCCTGAGAAGAAGGTGCCATATTTATGACTTGCACCAAACGCGGTAGAACCATCGCGGCGTGCCGTGAATGATGCCAGGTATCTTTCTTTATAATCATAATTGACCCTCGCAAAATATGACAGGTTACGTTTAAAATACTGGTAGTAATAACCGGTTTGCGCGCTGGTATTGGTAGCCGAGTTAACACCGGTAGCTGCGGTAAAATCTGCAAAGTCCCACGAGTTAAATGGCACATCCTGCCTGCTTGCTCCTGCTGCATTGCCAGATGTACGGGCAATAGAAAAACCTACAACTGTTTCAAAGTTGTGATCCTGGGCTACTTTAAAGTTGTAGTTAGCAAAGGTCTCCCAGGTATAGTTAAAGTTGCTGATCTTATCGTGCGAAACGCTGTTAAATTTACCTGTTACGGTGGAGCCATCGGCGTTAAGGCTGTTATCTACGTTTAGCGGCCCGTAAAACACAAGCGGGTTAAAGCTTTTATTATTAGCATCATACTTGGTGTAGCCAAGCCTGCTGCTTAGTTTCAGGTTCTTTAAAACATCATATTGTATTTCAAACTTACCGTATAATTTACTGCCAAGGCTTTTATTGTAGGTGTTATCAAGCTTGGTTAATGGGTTGTAAACTTCTGATAACAGTAAGTTACTATAACCGTATTTACCAACGGTAGCAGGGTCGTCATTAAAAACCGGTACAGTTGGGTCAAAATTAAGTGCACTGCCAATAACACTGTTAAAAGAGTTTTCCTGAATCCCTTTTGAGTTTAATATTACGCCAGTGGTGTTAAAAATAAATTTCAGTTTGGGCGCAAGCTGAAAATCGAGGTTTGCGGTGAAGTTTGCACGATCAAACTTTGATTTATCGATGCCGCCAACTATACCACCCTGGCTTGTATAACCACCCGATAGAAAGTAGTTTACAGTTTCGCTGCCGCCACGTACACCTATGTTGTGTTGCTGCATGGGTGCGTTTTTAAATACTTCTTTTTGCCAGTTTGTGCCTGTGCCCAATACAGATAAATCGGGAAATATAACATCGCCTCCCGCCGCAACACTGCCTTCATTTATCATAGCGCCATATTCGGTGGCATTTAAAACGCCGATGTACCTGGCCACCTCCTGCACACCATAGCTGCTGTTTATAGTAAGCTCGGTTTTCATGTTTTTGCGGCCACTTTTAGTGGTTACCACAATAACACCGTTGCCACCCTTTACACCATAAATAGCAGTAGCCGATGCGTCTTTTAATACACTAATGGATTCAATATCGCTTGGGTTGATAGAGTTAAAATCGGCAGTGGTTTGCTGTACACCATCAATAACCACCAGTGGGTCTGACCCTTTATAGGAAGGTATCCCCCTGATAGCGATGGTTGGTGCAGAGCCAGGCGTACCGCCCTGTATAACGGTTACACCGGATGCACGGCCTTGTAGAGCTTCTTCTGCACGAACCGGATTTAGTTTTTGGATATCAGAACTTTTTACGGTTGAAATAGCACCCGATACCTTGGTCACCTTTTGGGTACCGTAGCCAACTACAATAACTTCGTTAAGGACGTTGTTGGCGTTTTCCTCCAAAACAAAGTTTTGTTCGCCGGCCTGGGTTACTTTTCTTTCAATAGTTACCATGCCAATAAACGTGACCACTACTGTACCACCACCTTGCGGGATGTTTAAATTGTAATTACCGTTTACATCTGTAACAACACCTATTGTTGTTCCTTTAACGGTTACTGACGCGCCGGGCAATGATAGTCCGTCGGATTTTTGGGTTACTTTACCGGTTAGGCGCAGGGATTGAGCGTAGCCCGCCTGGCTAACAAAACATAAGAGCAAAGCAATACCCACGAAAAACTTGAGTTTTAATTGCATAAGGTTTAATTGATAATTTAAATTAATAGGTCTAATTGGTATCGACCTTTGGTTAGTTGTAAAGTTTATTCATACATTATTTTTTCAGGCATAAAAATGCACTGTCATACATTAGCCTAAAGCATTAGTTAACGGTTTTAAATTGGTTTATAATTTTGCCGGAGCAATTGGTTTATGAGTATCAAATGTATGGCAGGTAAATACCTAAAATGAAATTTAGCACTACATCACTACTACACAACATTGAAAAATCATTTAAAAACACGGATATTAGCACACCAATAATAAATCCTGCTAATTATTGTGCTAAACCAACATAAAAGCTTGTTTTTAAGAATTTTACTCTCTGTTTTATTATTCGTATGCATGCAAAATGCTATGGCGCAAAATTTTATTGGCCAGCGCAAAACAGTGAACTACGAGAAAAGGCAGTATAACGCAGGCACACAAAACTGGAAAATACGCCAGGATGCACAGGGCCGTATTTACTTTGCCAATAACGAAGGAGTGTTGGTTTTTGATGGTTCGTACTGGCAGTTATATCCCTTACCCAACAAAACCATTGTACGCTCGCTTGAGTTTGGCAGCGATAAAAGACTTTACGTAGGCGGGCAGGATGAGATAGGTTACTTTTCACCGGCCAAAAACGGCCAGCTTATTTTTACATCGTTAAAAAACCTTATCCTGAAAGCCGACCAGGAATTTTCTGATATATGGGATATTGCATGCCGCGGCAATGAAGTGTTTTTCCGTTCGCACGATAAGATAATTAAGTATAGCAATAATAAAATAACCGTTTATCACTCCCACTCATGGCTGTTCCTGGGTACGTACCAGGGCAAACTAATAGCACACGACGAGCAAAAAGGTGTGCTAACTTACGCCAATAACCAATGGCATCCGTTTATAGATAAAAAAGACCTGCCTAATGGTTTTTACATCACCTCTGTATCTAAATTCAATAATACCTCAAGCCTGGTTACAAGTGCCAAAGACGGCTTGTACCTGTTAACCGGAAATAAACTTAAATATTTTAACCTTACCGGTTTAGGTATTAATAATCATCAGCATTTTTCGGCTGCTACCGCACTTGACGATAGCACTTACCTGGTGAGCACATACATTAACGGTATTTATCAGATAGATAAGAAGGGGAATGTGATAGAAAACATTGGCAAAAAAGAAGGCCTGCAAAATATTAATGTACGCTGTATGTATGCAGATGCAAACCATAACATTTGGTTGGGTCTTGATAACGGAATAGATTTTATTGCCTATAACAATGCTGTTAAACATATCAATCCATTGATATTTAAAGATGGCGGGGGATTCTCGACTGCGTTATATAAAAACAACCTATACTTTGCATTGTCTAACGGAGCGTACAAGCTGCCGGTAAATAGCGCTGGCGACTTGAGTTATCTAGAAAGTAATTTTAAAATGATTGCGGAAGGGCAAACATGGAATATGGCCGTTGTTGACGGGCATTTACTGGCCGGCCGAGACGATGGTATCTTTGACGTTTTAGGTGATAAGCTTTCGACTGTTTACAATAGTACCGGCTTTTGGACCTTTAAATCATTAAAAAACAAGGCGGGCACCACGCTTATAGCTGCCGGGAGTTATTATGGTGTGCGTTTGTTTGAACACAACGGCAACGCGATAACTGATAAAGGCAGTGTGGGCAAATATTATGAATCGGCCCGGTTCCTGCAGGTAGATGATGATAACATTATCTGGACCTCGCACCCGTATCGCGGGGTTTATAAATTAAATGCTGATAATAACCAGGTTAAAACGTACACTATGAAACAGGGCTTACCTTCCAACCTGAATAATTTTGTATTTAAAGTAAAAGGTAAAGTTGTAATAGCTACTGAAAAAGGCATTTATAAATACGATGTTCAAACAGATCGCTTTAAGCCATCGGCACAGTTCAAGAAGATATTCGGTGACAGAAGTTTAAGATACCTGCAAGAAGACACAGCAGGTAACATCTGGTTTGTACAGGGTAAAAGCCTGGGCGTGGTTGATTACACTGCGGGCCCAACTATTATTAATTTTCCCGAGTTAAACAACCGGATACTCAGCGGTTTTGAAAACGTTTATCCCATAAACGCCAACAATGTATTTGTAGGAAGCGAAAACGGCTTTTATCACATCAATTACGCCAAATACAAACAAAACATACATCCTTTAAAGGTGTATATTCGTAAGGTTAAGGCCACCTCAACTACCGACAGCGTACTTTATGGAGGATATTTTACCTATGTTAATGATGATGGTAAACAAATGGCCAGTAATACATTAACACTTGGATATACCTGGAGTTCATTGCAATTTGAATACTCCTCGCCAATTTTTGAGGAGCAATCAAATGCCGAGTACAGCTATTTATTAGAGGGTTTTGATAAAGAATGGTCTGAGTGGTCAAAAAGATCAGAAAAGGATTACACGAATTTACCGGCAGGTAATTACACATTTAAAGTAAAAGCACGTAACCATCAAAACAACGAATCGGCGGTGGCATGCTATGCTTTCAACATCAATCCGCCGTGGTACCAATCAATATTGGCTTATATTTTATACCTGATGGTTATTGCGGGGATATTATATTATTTATATAAACTGCAGGAGAAACGCCATATTATCAAGCAGCAAAAAGAGCTGCTTAGTCAACAGCAAAAAAACGAAGAGGAACAAAAGCAAATTGCCTACCTGCATCAGTTAGAACTGGAACGGTCTGAAAAAGAAGTGGTGAAGCTTAAAAATGAAATGCTGCAGTCCGAGATAGAATTTAAAACATCTGAGCTGGCATCATCGGCATTGAACCTGGTACAAAAAAGGGAGTTTTTACTTAAGGTTAAAGACGAATTGCAGCATCTTCAAAAATCGGGCAAGGATATGGTGGAGACCAGCGAGATCAAAAAGATACTACGTCTATTAGCAGGAGAAAATAAGATAAACGAGGAATGGGAGCAGTTTTCCATCCATTTTGACAAAGTGCATTCGGGCTTTCTAACAATTATAAAGGACCGCTACCCAAGTATTAACCAGCAGGAATTAAAACTTTGTGCTTACCTTATCATGAACCTCTCCAGTAAAGAGATCGCCCAGATGATGGCCATATCTGTACGTGGGGTAGAAATAAGCCGTTACCGCCTCCGTAAAAAACTGCAAATGCCAACAGAAATGAATCTCTTTGAATTTTTATTCAATATTCAAAGAGAGTTAATGCGATAGAAGCCCCAATATTACAGGTGTTATATCGGCATTGAAACTTTACAAAAGTTGGAAAAATATTTTATTGTATAACCTCTCGTTGCCAATCCGTCCACGGAATAAGATCAAATTTGCCGGAACATTCCATCGTTAAGCAATGTCAGCACGATTAATTGGCAAAGCAGTATACGTGTCTTTATTCACTCCTTTACGGTAGTGAAAAGATTTGGATAGTGGCTTGTTCATCCAAAACATATTTAATGGCATTCTCAAATCCTTCTACATACCAATGATTGCTAAATCCGATAATGTGGATTTATGGGCATTATATCAACAATAACTCCTTGTATGGTATATCTGCAAATTAAGCCGGATGCAATGGCATTACTGAAGCAGAAGTTTCTTAGAGCTTTCATACACAGATATAATACATAATCCTCAATTCGCGAACCGGGGATTATGTATTATGCCAGTATCTTAATTTATATTTTTCGCTCAATCGTAACAGTCAGAATAATATTTTCCTCCTTTACATGTTAAAGTGGTTTATTTTAAAACGAGGGATTCTTCTTTAAACATTAATCTTTATCGATCTGCTGCAAATTTGAATCCGGAATAATAAATTATAATATATTCTCGTCGGACTTTCCGAAATTGCCCAAAATTGATTTGGATCTTCAATCTCCAAACCATCAGCTATCAACCAATAACGTTATTTCGTCCGGTCTCCAGCTTTTGAAGCTTTTCCAGCAAATCACCCGGCTTAAAAGGTTTGAGCAGGCAGTCGTCAATATAAGGGAAATCGTTGATCTGCTCCACAGCCGTTCCTATTGATGCGGTTACCGCTATTATCGGCGTCGCCGCTTTTTTGCGGTCGGGCAGGGTTTTGATCATCTTTGAGGCTTCGAGCCCGTCCATTACAGGCATATTGATATCCATCAACACAACATCAAAATCCTGCATTATCATGATATCTACAGCCTCTCTGCCGTTAACGGCCACCTCAGGAACTATACCCCATTTGCTGAGGATCTTGGTGATGACCAGTATGTTGATCGGCTCATCCTCGGCCACCAAGATACGGAGACGAAGCATGGGTGCTGTAGCCGGCTCGTTTGCCGCAGGTTCTTTCTCCGCTGGTTCTGCCAGCGGGTAGGTCAGCTCAAAGCTGAAAGTGGTACCTATGCCTTCTGCGCTGTTTAGTTCCAGCCGGCTGTTGTGCAGTTGGAGCAGCCGGTAAGCGATGGTCAAACCCAGGCCTGTTCCGTGGTACTGGCGGTTGGTGTGCGACATCACCTGTGTAAAAGGTTGAAAGATCAAGTCCTGCCGGTCCAGCGGAATCCCAATACCGGTATCTTCCACCTGCAAACGCAGGCTGGCCGTTGTTTCGGTTTTGCTAAGCAGTCGCGCTTCTATTCCTACATGACCGGCGTTGGTAAACTTAACCGCGTTGCCTATCAGGTTGAACAGGATACTGGTTAAACGGTCGGGATCACCCAGCATGGTCATGTCGTTGATCTCTGGGTCAATGTTACAGGAAAATTCTATTCCCTTTTCCGTAGCCCTGGCCTTGAAGGAGCCGCAAACATTATTAAGTAGTTCTGCCAGGTGGAATGGCCGGTTGTCCAACACCACGGCGTCGCTATCAATTTTATTGAAATCCAGGATGTCGTTTACTGTGACCATCAGGTTATTGGCCGCGAATCGTAGAATATCCAGGTGTTCGAGCTGATCGGGCCGGGGGCCTTCCATATGTAGGATATGGGTCATGCCAATCACTGCGTTCAGCGGGGTGCGCAGCTCATGTGACATGGTTGACAGGAAATTGGTTTTGGCGGCCGCCTGTTCCCGTTCTGCGGCCAGGGCTTTTTGCAGATCGTTCCGCAGTTCGATCTCCTTAAGTTGCGATTTTTTAAAGGCCCGAAAAAAAGCATAATGGATATACAGCAGGAGCAAAAAATTGGAGGTCATCCCCAGCATATACCCATGATGATTGATCTGGAGGCGCTGAGTGGGCAGCGAAAACCCTACATAATCATCTAGGATGACATAGCCTATGATTGGTGCGATATTGAGCAGCGAATAAAAGGTGCCCCACTTGCTGCCAAGAATATAATAACCGCCGCACACAACCAGTAGCACCGTTTCGGCTGTCGCGACATTGACGCTCTGGCGGAATAGCAGTATGCCGGACCAGATCATCAGCGTAAGGCAAATGATAAAGAAATGCCCGGCCAGCCCCCAGGGCCGGCGGAACAGGAGCAAAGCAAGACCGGCGATGAAGAGCCCCAGGAAAACAGCCATCCTTGTAAGCAGGAAATTATGCTCCTGGAACAGGTACAGGATCAACAGGGCGGCCGTTAAACCAATATAGGTTAACAGGCAGACGGCCAGTATCCCTACACGGGTACGTTCGAGTATTCCCCTTTGTTTTTTAAATACACGGTTATAGTGGCTAACAACTTGATCGGCAACAAACATAGGTAGCGGAAGTATAATAGCAAATATAATAAGGTTTAGATATCCTGAACACAGATGCCGATCTAAACCTACCCGTTGGATAAGCCTCGCTTGCCTTTCGGTTTGAATTAATCGGGGAACCCTTCCACACACGATCAACGAGGGTAAATCGAAGATAGTGTTTAAAATTTGTTATCCAAACAAGAAAAATACCCTCGCCGCAGATATTCGGTTTCAAATTATTTAACGTCGTGATCTGTGCTGCCTGATACCGTTTCCCATTCAGCAACCTCCTTTTCCGTTTGTTCCATTTTGGTCCTGAAGATGCTACAGCGTCTTTACCTATAGGCAGGTGTAGCGGAGGGTTTTCGCTGTTGCCTAATTAATTGAGTTTGACAGATAAAAGACATTCATTAAGGGTCAGCTTAATTGCAATCCTTACTATTTAGCAGGATGCAGCAGGTAATTATGCACTTCATCGTCTACAGCAGCGATATCAATATTGGGTTTTATTATTCGCCATTTGCTGTCAACTAAAAAATAGCTGGGTACTGCGGTTATTTTCCAATTAGCCACGTTTGGCGATGTATCGCCTTTAAAGTCGGCTACTTGCGGCCAGTTTAGGTTGCTTGTTTTTATTGCCCGCTTCCATATATCCTGATCTTTATCTGTAGAAATGCTTACCACCCCGAAGTTCTTTTTATCGCTATCGCCGATGATAAGGCCGTTTAGTATTTTGGAATGGTTCATTTGGCTTAACTGACTATTTGATACCCAAAACTCCACCAGTATAACTTTTGCTTTTATAGATCGTTTATCAAATGCTTTTCCATCCGGGGTGATACCGGCAATCTCAGGAGCTTCCGATCCCGGTAACAATTTAACCAATATGCTTAGTTTGTCAGTTACTTTTTGCCCGTCTTCGGTTGCTTTAGCTTCAGCGGTCAGTTTTTTAAAAACGTTATTGTACTCAACAGGATACTCATCCATAAATTGTTGCCCCATTATATGTGCGGCAACTACATTATTGGGGTGTTTGGTTACGTAGGCATCTAAAATTTTTGGCTCTAATTTCCGTCTTTCAATTTGGTAACCACGTGTTTTTGTAATAAGGGCCGAGTGTGCCTTCTTTGATAGTGTGCTTATTTCCTTTGAATCGAGATAATTAAGCGATGAATCGATAGTGCGGTTAAGATCTCCGGCAATTTCGTTTTCAATTTTATAATAATCAGAAGTTGCTGCTGTACTTTTGACCCGGATGTTATTGTAGGGTATCCTGCTTTAGTATCGGGTTTAAGGTCAATAGTATAGCTCCCATTCTCCAGATAAATATTAAAAGTGGTTTTTGAATTTAGGGGCTTATCATTATCAATAACTGTAATGTCGTAATATCCCGGCGCTTGTATGGGTTTGCTGATGGTGGCTGCGCCGTCTTTAATATTCTGGCTTAGTAATGTTTCCTTGAATTGGGTTAATATAATAGTGCCGGCTTTTATCCCGGCGGCTTTAAAGTTTAATTCTACTTTGGGTATTTTATTACAGGCGGTTAATAATAAAGCTAAAGCGATAAGGTAATAGTATCTCATAATTAATTGTGAAAGGTGCCCGAAATTATAAAATTTATCCGATTATAAATATTGGTATTGGTTTATAAATGTGTTATTGGGCTGATTAGAATGCCTGCCTGTCATGCCATAAGCGCCCGTTTCATGCCAAAAAATGCCCCCCCCCGGTTAGGAAGACTGTTACCTGTCGAAAGCTGTTATAATGGGCACTATAATTGACTAACGCGTAATTACCGTGCATTGCAAAACAGTAGGCAGGTCGCCAAAGTTCGGGCCCTTCCAATCCGTTTCATCACCATTAAGAATACGGAGGGGTTTGAATATACCATTCTGGTACTTGCCTTCCTCTACCTTTAAATACTGCCATGCCTTACCTTCCTGGTTGCCTGCAGGGGCAAAGGCTATATGGCAATTGGTACCTATCAGCACAAAACTGTTTTCGCTCAGCTTTACAATCATGGCTTTCCCGTTTGGGGGAGTATTTTTTGTTGTACCGCCTCTACCAGTACCAAAAGTTACGGTTGCTTTCCATTGGCCCAGGTCAACGGTTTGGTCTGCCTGGTCTTCATGTTCTACCACGGCTTTTATTTTGCCTTCAAAACCCCATTGTGCCAGCTCGAGCATCATGGTTTTGATTAGCGCATATGAGGTTGCGTAGGGCACGTAACGATCTTTGCTTTCTGCAGATTCAGGATCTTCCGCATTGCGATCTATCCCAAATGGAGAAAAGCCGATGCCGCCACGGGCAATAACATCATATATGTATTTTGCATTTTCTTTATTGAAACCGGCTTCGGGCACAAAAAGCGTGTTATCGGGCCTATCGTACAGGTCTAATACCTTTAATACTTTTTCGCTACCAGACAGGTAAATATCAGGTGCCAGTAAATCTATAGCCGGTGCGGCTATCTTCCAGATCGGGATCACGTTATCTGTAGGGCCTCCACTTTCATAGCTCGATGCTTTGGGGTTGGTCAACGGGTCGCGCAGGGCTGCATTTACATACAGTGGTAAAGGATAAACGGCCTTACCGGCAGCAGCAACCTTCCCAATGAAGCGGGCAATTGACCATGCCTGGAAGTACTCATCGGCCCTATCGCCAAATACCTTTTGCCATGTACCATTGGTAACAGCGTTTACGTTCATGGCTTTAAGCAGTTCAGGTTTTAACAGCTCGGGCGGTACCTGCCCATCAAATAGTTTTTGAGCAAGCGGCGAATAGTCTCTTACCGTATCCCATGAGCCGGGCTCATTTTCTACCTGAACCATAATTACCGTATGCTGCGGGTCTGCCTTTTTAAGGTAACCCATCAGTTTAGTAAAGGCGTTAATATCGGCATTTAGTGTAGCTTCAATATGGGGCGAAGGGGAGTCGATCGGTTTGCCATCCCGGTTTTGTATGTTGGGATATTTGCCGGCTTCCAGTTTCATCCATTGGGGCATGTAATGATTACTGCCGTTTTTCCAGGTAGCAAACCATAACAATACCAGCCTAACCTGGCGCACCCTTGCCTGGGCAAGCAGTGTATCAACTATCGAAAAATCAAACTTGCCTTGTTGAGCTTCAATTTGCTCCCAGTAAACGGGTACTTCGAGCGTGTTGGCATGCATCTGTTTAATAGCGGCCCAAACATTGGGCATCATGCCGGGCCACGCACTCGAATTATGCGCTTGGCCACCCAAAATCAAGAAAGGTTTACCACCAACCAGTAACTGATGGCGGCCATTTTTATTTATAATACGGGGCAATGGGTTATTATTGGATTGTGCAAAAGTGCTAAGCTGTACAAACAACATTGCAACGCATATAATTACTGTCTTCATTACGGTTAATTTGGTTGCGTTAAATTTAACAGAGATTGGTTGATTTTGTAGAGGTTATAAAAAATAAAAGTTTGGACGGGATCTGTTAATACAAAAGCCTTTCAGATCTTATCCAAAAGGCTTTTGTTCATAATTGTTTTGTGCCTACTTAAAATCAAGATCGCCTATGTATACTGCACCTTCAGCTCCTTTTTGCATTTGTAATACAATGAGTTCCTTCTTTTCTTGCGGAGTTCCATAATGGGTGTATAACTCGGCCATTATGGTTGTTGGGCCTGAAATGGTGGCTTGCCTGTCGCCGTAAAAATTGATCTCTATTTTATAAGTGCCTTTGATCGCTTTTTTAAGTAAAAATTGCTCGGGACCAAACCCCTGGGTCATATCGTCAGAAATACGACCGCCAATTTCGGTGCTTTTATGGCTGTAAAAACATTTCTCGTTATTTGGGTCGGTTACCCAAAGGTCAATATCGGTATTGTTCATATTCCAGTCCATTACAATACGAATATCTGCCGGTAGCGCTTTTATCACTTTTTTAGAAATAGCTGTAATATTTACTTTACCCCGGTTTAAAGCTATTATCCTGTTTATCTCGGGCAGCATTACTTCCTGCATCCCATCGTATAACTCATCTGCTTCGGCCGAGTAGCTTTTGATCATGGTATTGTAAAGGATATCTAACGCTTGTTGGTGTTTGCCGGCATCTTCCAGCGCCAGGCCATAGTCCCGGTAACTTTGCGGGTCGAGCGGCCGCAATTCGGTGATCTTTTTAAATGCGAACACCTCGCTTTCAAATTCGCCCAGCTGTTTAAATTTGTAACCCAGCATGCGATAAAGCTCATAGCTATCCAGGTCTAATTCGGCCAGGTTACTTAAAATACGAATGCCCAATTCTTTGTTGCCTGTTTTTATAAAATAATTGGCCACATCAAAATAATAAACAGGGTTGCCATAGTTGGAGTGCCTTAATTCCAGATATTTTTGGTATTGGCTTGCTTTGTCTGTTTGTTGTATCAGTTTAATATAATCGGCGTCGGCTTGTTGGTACGTAATGTTAATTCCTTCTTTTTGGGTTATGTTACTGGAGATAGTATCGGCATTTGTCGGACGGCCATTTTTGGTGGTCACTATAATTACGCCGTTGGCTGCTCTTGAGCCATATATAGCAGTTCCGGCATTATCCTTCAAAACATTTATTGACGCGATATCTGCCTGATTAATATTTGCAATATCGTTCTTTACAACGCCATCTACCACATATAAAGGGGGGCCGGGGCTTGCATTGATACTTGTGCCGCGAAGGAGAACAGGAATAGTAGCTATGCCCGACGAAGCTTGCGTTACCCTAAGCCCTGCAACCCTGCCGGCAAGCACATTATTGATATTAACTGTTGTAACCGAGCCTGTAGTTGCCGTCTTTCTTTGCGAAGCATAACCTGTTACCACAACTTCGTTTAGCATGGCCGGGCTGGCCGCCGGGTTTGTTACTGCAACTTCCCGTTCCTCAACTACCTGCCTAACATCGGCGCTGCCTACAGGTTCGTCAATTCTTATATCTGCATTTGAGTCTGCTGTAATTGTCCTTGCTTTATTTTTAGCAGATCTTTTTTTGTGTTTGTTATCCTGATTCCACCATTTGGTTAACTCCAGCATAGTTTGCCGGGCATTAGTGAGGTTTTCTCTCTTGGCCTGGGTATTATCGCGCCCCCTTTGTTTCAATATCGCATCGTATTGCTGCCTAAGCTCGGCAGGTGGTTCAACATCGTATTGTATATAATCGTTCACGGTTTCTAACACAATTAATGATGTATTGCGGGTTACAATACCAAACCGTTTCCCTAACGATTCAATAGCTTGCCTGTTGGGGCTATAGTTAATATCTAATTCGGTTATCTTTTTTTGCGCCCATAGTTTGGCTACATCAATGTTTTCTACGGCGTTTTTTTGCAGACCGATAACAACCTGTTTTTCGTAACTCACTTTGTTGCCATAGCCAAATTGTAAAGTGATGGTTTGATTTGGGTTGCGCGTAATACCGGCTAAAGAAAACGTCCCGTTTACCGTAACGGGAATAGATGGGTAATTATCTTCTGTTGATGACTTATCCTTTATGCCTAAAAAGCGTAGCGGCTCGGTCATTAAACTTTCGAGTGCTTTTTCAATAGATACAACGTTAAGGTCAATTACCTCTCCGCCGGATTTTAACGCGATCTGTTTTAAATTACTATAATCGGCAGTGGCCGATGAGTTAATGCAATACACAGGGGTTTTGTAGAGCTTTAAGGAGCTTTCGCCAAAGGTTTGATGCCCGTCGCTCAGCAATAAAAATTCATCCACATTATATTTGGAAAGGTCTATTTTTCCAAGATCGGTAGCGCCGTCGTATGTTATGTTTTTAAGGTCGGCCTTTAATGTTTTCCAATCATTTTTAATAGAATATTCCCGGGTCTTTAAAACCTTATTGCTAAAAGTTATCAGCGTAACCCGAGCATCACCAACCTGTTCGGCGTAATGCGTTAAAGGGTTCAGTTCCTTGTCAATGTTCCGGTTGGTACCGCTAAGCGATGCATCCCATAATAAACCTATGCGGCGTGGTAGTGGCTTTTTAATTTCTTTTGCCGGTATAATGGTGTTTATAAAGTAATAATACTTGTTGCCTTGCATTTGCAACATTACTTCGCTTGCATCTGCAGGTCTTGGAATGGAGAATGACAGGGAATGATCGGCCACATAATTTATCTTTTCGATACTTGCCGAGTAGGTGTTCTGATGTTTGTCGAATTTAAGATCGTCGCCATTACTGCCCTCGGTTATTGGCGCCAGGGTACTTTGCACAACACTTGCATTTAGCCGAAACTTTTGAACCGTGTCTTTCAGGTTCAGTGGCAATGCAAATTTCAGGTTCCCGTCTGTTCCTAAGGGGATCTCCTCATCGTACCCAATAATTACCGTACGCGTACTTTTGGGGTTAATAGGGTATATGCGGGTACGGAAGCTATTACCGGCCACTTTTTCCAGCAAGCCCGGGTCAACGCCCCTGCGTTCTATTGATTCAAAAACGGCGGTACCTTTACCCCTGTCAACCGCCACTGCTTCGCGCATTTTACCATTAATATCTAAAGCATACCGGTTTACGTTAATGCCATCCTTAAGCGAAAAGGTCAGCGTCCCTTCTAAAACCCGCGATGTGGAGTTATAAAATGTCATTTGCCAGGCGGTACGGCTTATGTTACCATATATGGTAACATCTATCCTTAACTCTTTTAAGGTAATACCGTTGTTGCTTTTTCCATCAACAGTTAATTGTGGCGCTTGTGCAAATACAGCCTGTATTTGAAAGGCCAACAGCGCAAATACAGATAACAGGGTAAGGTTTGGTTTTTTCATGGTGTTGGTTATTTCCTACTGAGATGCAGGAAATAAACGCATTCCATAAAAATAATTAAAAAAATGACGAGCCGGAAACGGAAGTGTCAAAAGCAGGTTTGCTTAGACTGTTTCTAAATAACTATAATCGCTCCTTTAAGCCAAAAGCATTTCTATCTTTTGGTACTTTTGCCTAAATAAATCTGATCAATAATGAGCGAATTTAAACAAACCTTTAACTCATCACTGGGAAAAAAGCTGATAATGGCTTTAACAGGCTTGTTTTTGTGTACTTTCCTAATTGTGCACCTTGGTGGTAACCTTTTATTATTTAAGAACGACCAGGGCTTTGCATTTAATAGCTACGCAAACTTCTTAACGCATTTTCCTCCTATCGAGGTTATAGCTTACCTGTTATATCTTTCTATAATAGTGCATTCTGTTTATGCCTTGGTGTTAACTATTAAAAACCGCAGGGCAAGGCCGGTAGGTTATGCCGTACAAACAAAGTCTCCGGCATCATGGTCATCAAAAAACATGGGCTTGCTGGGTTCTATCCTGCTATTGTTCATTGTGATACACATGGGCGATTTTTGGTTTACCTATAAGTATAACAACATTTTAGGCTTTAAAGAATACCGCACCAATTTGGCTACCAACGAAACCACAGTGTCTGACTACAAACCAGAGGTGGCTGATTTTGAAAGGTCGATATCTACAGAGAACAATGTAGAAATAGTACGTGTGAAAGATTTGCATGCGCGTGTACAAAGCAGCTTTGGCGAATTATGGTATGTGGCATTCTATGTTATAGCAATGGGCGCGGTATCGTTCCACTTGCTGCATGGTTTTCAAAGCGCGTTCCATACGCTGGGTTGGGTACATCGTAAGTACAAGCCTATTATTTATTTCTTTGGCACATGGCTGTTCGCGGTAATTATACCAATAGGCTTTGCCCTGATGCCAATTATATATTATATCAAGAGTTTATAGATTTTACGCTTTAAATAAAATATTTGAAAATGAGTTTAGATGCTAAAATTCCGCAAGGCCCATTAGCCGAAAAATGGAGCAAGCATAAATTTAACTTAAAGCTGGTTAACCCCTCCAATAAGCGTAAGTACGATGTTATTGTTGTAGGTACAGGTTTAGCCGGTGCATCTGCAGCGGCATCACTGGCCGAGCTTGGTTACAACGTTAAGTCATTCTGCTTTCAGGATAGCCCGCGCCGTGCGCACTCTATTGCTGCACAGGGTGGTATAAACGCCGCAAAAAATTATCAAAACGATGGCGATAGCGTTTATCGCTTGTTCTACGATACTATTAAAGGTGGTGATTACCGCGCCCGCGAAGGCAACGTTTACCGCCTTGCCGAGGTATCTGTAAATATTATTGACCAGTGTGTTGCGCAAGGCGTACCGTTTGCCCGCGAATACGGCGGCTTGCTGGATAACCGTTCATTCGGTGGTTCGCAGGTATCACGTACGTTTTACGCGCGTGGCCAAACAGGCCAGCAATTATTGTTAGGTGCTTATTCGGCATTAAACCGCCAGATCCATCTTGGCAAAGTAAAAATGTACACCCGTACCGAGATGCTGGACGTGGTTGTTGTTGACGGCCATGCCAAAGGTATTGTTACCCGTAACTTAAAAACCGGCGAGATTGAAACGCATGCCGGGCATGCAGTATTATTGGCAACAGGTGGTTATGGTAACGTTTTCTATCTGTCTACAAATGCTATTGGTAGTAATGTAACGGCAGCGTGGAGAGCCCACAAACGTGGTGCTTACTTTGCTAATCCTTGCTATACACAAATTCACCCGACCTGTATCCCGGTTACCGGCGATCATCAGAGCAAGCTTACGCTGATGTCTGAATCGTTACGTAACGATGGCCGTGTTTGGGCGCCTAAAACGGTTGAAACAGCACAAAAACTTCAAAAGAAGGAGATCACCGCTTCGCAGGTTAAGGAAGAGGATAGAGATTACTTCCTGGAAAGAAAATACCCATCATTCGGTAACCTTGTTCCACGCGATGTGGCTTCACGTAACGCCAAAGAAATGTCTGATGAGGGCAAAGGTGTAGGTACTACAGGTTTAGCTGTTTATCTTGATTTTGCCGAGGCCATACAACGTTTAGGTGAAGATACCGTACGTGCTAAATATGGTAACTTATTTGACATGTACCTGCAAATTACGGACGAGAACCCGTACAAGCAGCCAATGCGTATTTACCCTGCGGTACACTATACCATGGGCGGCCTTTGGGTTGATTATAACTTAAGCACAAACGTACCGGGATTATATGCCATGGGCGAATGTAATTTTAGCGACCACGGCGCAAACCGACTTGGTGCATCAGCATTGATGCAGGGCTTATCTGACGGTTACTTTGTTATCCCTTACACTTTGGGCGATTACCTGGCTACTATAGGCCCTAAAAAGGTTGATACTAACCACCCTGCTTTTGAACAAACTAAACAGGATGTGATTGCTTACAACAACAAACTGCTTGCCTTAAAAGGAAATAAAACAGTTGTTGAATACCACCGCGAACTGGGCCACATTATGTGGGAATACTGTGGTATGGCACGTACCGAAGAAGGTTTGACCAAAGCAAAAGGACTTATCAAAGAACTAAAAGCTGATTTTTGGAAGAACGCTATTGTAACCGGCGAAAATGATGAAGTGAACGCAGCCCTTGAAAGAGCCGGCCGTGTAGCAGACTTTATAGAGCTTGGTGAGCTGATGGTTACCGACGCATTAAACCGTCGCGAATCATGTGGTGGTCACTTCCGTCTGGAATCGCAAACAGAAGAAGGCGAAGCCTTACGCGATGACGATAACTTTGCTTTTGTATCGGCATGGGAATTTACCGGCGAAAACCAGGAAGAAGTGCTGCACAAAGAGGAGCTGATTTTTGAAAATGTTAAGTTAACACAACGTAGTTATAAGTAGGAGATTTGAGACGTTAGATATGAGATTTGAGACTGCAATGTTCTTTTCTCAAATCTCACGTCTCATATCTAACATCTAATAAGATGCATAATCTGAAGGAACTGAAAGTTTGGAACAAAGCAATGGATCTGGCAGTAGACGTTTACAAAGCCACTTCAAATTTTCCAAATGATGAGCGTTTTGGTTTAACAAGCCAGTTAAGACGTGCAGCTGTTTCTATTCCTTCAAACATCGCAGAGGGTGCTGGCAGAAATTCTAATAAAGAGTTCTGTAATTTTTTAGGTATAGCCAATGGCTCATCGTACGAAGTACAAACCCAACTGGTTATATCAAATAAGTTAAGTTTATTAAATACCGATTTGCTGAATGGATTATTACAACAGATTGAAGAATTGCAAAAGATGAATTATGCATTTCAACAGATGTTAAACAAACCGTCTCAAATCTAAAATCTCATATCTCAAATCTAATTAAGATGAGTGGACACATGAACCTGACGCTGAAAGTATGGCGCCAAAAAAATACACAAGCACCGGGCAAGTTTGTGACCTATAAGGCCGAAAATATTTCGCCGGATATGTCGTTCCTGGAAATGCTTGACGTGGTGAACGAAAGCCTTACCCGTAAAAATGAAGAGCCTATTTATTTTGATCATGACTGTCGTGAAGGTATTTGCGGCTCTTGCTCATTATATATTAACGGCCATCCGCACGGCCCTAAAAAGGCTATTACAACGTGCCAGTTACACATGCGTACCTTTAGCGATGGCGAAACCATCACTATAGAGCCATGGCGTTCGGCAGCGTTCCCGATAGTGAAGGATTTGGCGACAGACCGTTCTGCTTTCGACCGTATCCAACAGGCTGGTGGTTATGTATCTGTAAATACAGGTGGCGTACCCGATGCCAATGTGATGCCGATCCCTAAGGTAATTGCCGACGAGGCTTTCAACTCGGCTACTTGTATTGGTTGCGGTGCTTGTGTTGCTGCATGTAAAAATGCATCGGCAATGCTGTTCACTTCGGCAAAAATTACCCAGTTAGGTTTATTACCACAAGGCCAGCCAGAGCGTTACAGCCGTGTGCAAGCCATGGTTGCCCAAATGGATGCAGAAGGTTTTGGTAACTGTACCAACACCGGCGCCTGCGAAGCAGAATGCCCTAAAGAAATTACATTGAACAATATAGCTTTCATGAATAATGATTTCTTCAGCGCCAAACTATTTAGGGAAGAACACGCGCATGACCATAGCGGCGGCGAGTAATATTTATAATACTGATCTTACAATATAACAAAGCCCGGCTGCATTGCAACCGGGCTTTGTTATTATTTGTAGTTTGATTACGCCTTTTTAACGGTAGCGATTAGGTCTTTTATTTCGGGCACTTTTTCATAGGCCTGTACCAGTTTGCCTTTATGATCGTAAATGGCAATATATGGGGTATGTTTAAGCTGATAATATTTCTGAACGGTATAAGTATATCCCTCGGTGCCTAAAGTGAAGTTAGGCCAGGCAGTAAGGCCATAATCGTTCTGAAAGCTTTTTACCATCTTTATATCGGTAAAGGTTATCATCACCACCTGGATATCTTTAAAGCTTTTCATAACGGGTTTCATGTCATTTATAAGCTTTTGGCAATGGGCGCAATCCGGTGCGAAATAGATAAGCATAACCGGTTTATCCTTTTTCAGATCGGCAGGCGTAGTATAAACATCCTTGGTGGTTAAAATTTTATAGGGTGCAATTACGGGTGGTGTAGTTTGCGCGTTTGAACACCCCGCGGCTATTAGCAGGGTAAAAACAAAAATTAATCGCTTCATTTCTTTTATATAAGGCATTGTGTTGTTTCATTTAAGCTTCCAGCAATTCCAGCTGCCAGGCAATATGTTCTTCAGTTACAGGGTATAACGCATTATTGCGTATTGTATGATAAACCGCATCAAATATCTGGTTATAGTCGCCTTTAACCGATGGTACAGTCTCCACGCGTTTTTCGTTATCAATAGTTACAATAGTAAGCTGGCCTTCGTTGCCGGCAGGTTCTATTCCGTATGCAGGGTTGGTAGGCATCATGCCTTTATTCAGCTGTGCTTCCTGTACATCGCTGCGGTTTTTAATAAAACTTCCTAAGGTGCCGTTAACCCAAAATCCGGGGGTATCACCCGCAATTTGCAAGCCCGATGTTAAGTAAACATTTAGTTGGTTAGGGTATATCAAATGGTAATGGAAGTAATCGGGCACTTCAGACCCTTCGCGATAAATACCTGTGGTTTTATGGAATGATAAAGGCCTGCCAAATAAAGCTATGGTATTATCTATTAAATGTGCACCCAGGTCATAAACCAAACCGCCGGCAGGTACACCTTTGGTTTCTTTAAAAGATTTTACACCGATAGCTGCTTTATACCTGTCCATCCGGAAGGTAACCTCAATTAAATTACCTAACCGGCCGCTTTCAATTACTTCTTTAGTAGATAGAAACCCGCTATCGTACCGGCGGTTTTGGTAAACCATCAGGTGTTTGTTTAGCTGGCGGGCGGTATCAAAAAGTTGCTTTACCTCGGCCGAGGTGGCGGCTGCCGGTTTTTCGAGTAATACATGCTTGCCTGCTTTCATAGCCATCATGGCGTGTTCAAAATGCAGGTTGCTGGGGGTGTTTACAATGATCAGCTCTATCTCATCATCGTTCAATAACTCATCAATAGAGTTATAGCTGAGGATATCGGGATAAATATTGACCGCTTTTTTTTCGTGGCGCTCAACTATCGCCTTAAGGGTAAACCCCGGATTTGTATTAATAAATGGCGCATGAAAAATACGCCCCGACATACCATAGGCCATTAAGCCCGTAACTATTGGTGCAGACATGGTGGTAAATTTATCATAATAACAGGTATCAACATAAATTATCTAAAATAAAAAAAGGGATAAGCGTATGCCCATCCCTTTTTATGTATTAAAATAAGCCGGGCTTATTTCATGCTGCTTTGTATCGCTTCAATTTTAGCTAAGTGCGCTTTAACTGTAGGTAATGTTTTAGTAGCAAAAGCCATTAAGTCGGCATCTTTACAATTTTTAGAGGCATCTTCTAACATCGAAGCTACTTTTTTATGCCCGTCAACCATGGCATCAACATAAGCTTTATCAAAATCTTTACCTGTTTTTGCACCAATATCGGCAGCCTTTTTTTGGTGTTCTTCATCGGGGGCTACCGGTAAAGTAATGTTTTTAGTTTTAGCTATCGCCATTAATTCTTCGTTGGCTTTGGTATGATCGGTAACCATCATAGCACCAAATTCTTTTACCTGCGGGTTGGTCGCTTTTTCTGCAGCTAATTTGCCCATTGCAACTTCGGCCAAACCGGCATTAGCTGCATCTGTAGCAAATTTTGAATCATTAGCATCAACTGCAATACCGGTTGATCCGTTGGTGGTTGTGTCTTTAACCGCGTTTACACTGTCGGCGGTTTCTTTACTGTCTTTTGCGGCGTTGTTACAGGCCTGGAATGATAGGGCTGCGATAGCCATCATTGCCATTAAACTTAATTTTTTCATTTTATAGGTATTTTTTAGTTTTTATAGTTAACAAAATTTACAGCATATGGTTTTGTTGGCACTTGTTTATCCTCCTGCTTAAATTATCGTAATTATTGTTATACCTTAAAGTTTTATTATTTTTGAAAACATAAATTAATCAATATGAATTTTCCTGCAGAATTAAAATACACAAGCGACCACGAGTGGATCAGGGTTGAGGGCGATGAAGCTTACATTGGTATAACCGAGTTTGCCCAGGGCGAATTAGGTGACATTGTTTACATTGATATTAACACTGTTGGGCAGGATGTTACAAAAGAATCTGTTTTTGGCACAGTTGAAGCTGTAAAAACGGTATCTGACCTGTTTATGCCGGTTGACGGAACCATTTTGGAAGTAAACAAAAAACTGGATAGTCAGCCCGAGTTAGTTAACTCAGACCCTTACGGCGACGGCTGGATGGTGAAGATCAAACTTACTAACCCTGCTGATGCGGAAGGCTTACTTTCTGCTGATGCTTACAAAGGCGTTATCGGTCAATAATTGATGAAATTAACGCTAAAATATTATGGGCCTGCTATTTTGTGGGCCCTGTTTATTTTAATAATTTGTGCCATACCATTTGGCGACATTGGTAGCTCGAGCCTGTTTTTCCCAGGGTTTGATAAGCTGGTACATTGCGGGTTGTTTTTTGTGCTATCGGTATTGTATTGTTACGGGAGTATCAGAAAGTGGCAAACCCGTAGTATCCGCATCGAAATAGCAATGAAAAATACGGTAGTGCTTGTTAGTTATGGCGCTTTAATTGAAATGCTGCAGCGATATATTTTTACCTGGCGCAGCGGCGATTGGAACGATCTTTTAGCTGATAGTATTGGCGGATGTATGGGGATATTTGCGGTGTTAATAACCAGTAATGCGATCAATCATGAAAAAAATTAAGTACTTATCCGTGGCTTTGATCTTAACAATCGCGCTATCGTCATGCGGTTTGTTTAAGAAAGATTGTAACTGCCCGCATTTTGGCCGGGTAACTAAAAATATTGCCCCAAACTATAATACATGAGGATAGTCCCGCTATTTAAATGTACCGATATGCAGGCCGCCATCAATTTCTATACAGGCGTCCTAAATTTCAATTTAAAATATCCCGGGGCTACTGCAGCCGATGGCGTGGTAGACCTTATTGTTGAAAATGCTGAGTTGCAGCTAACTATTTATGAAAGCCATAGTCTGCTTGGTTCGGTTGCAAACATCTGGGTAGAAAACGTAGATGGCCTTTTCCAATTGTATCTTAGCCGGGGGCTCGATATTAGCGGCAAAGAGAATTCACCGGTTCACCAGGGGCCAACCAACCAAACCTGGAGTACGCGCGAACTTTATGTAACCGATAAGGATGGCAACACCCTTCGGTTCTGCCAAATGTTATAAAAATCTTACGTTATCCTTATTTGGATTTGTTTTAAATAAGCTTACATTTGTAATCTAATTTTACGCAAATGACGCTTGAACAGCTTGGAGTAGGAGAAACAGGAATAGTAAAAGAATTTACTGATCTTGAAATGTCTGTAAAGCTGATGGAAATGGGTTGCCTTCCCGGCGAATCTGTAAGGGTTTCCCGTATTGCCCCGCTTGGCGACCCTATCGCTATCCATGTATCAGGTTACCAGCTAAGTTTGCGCAGGTTTGAAGCATCAACCATAATTTTGCAATAGTATTTCACTTGAAAGCTGATATCAGAGTAGCGCTTGTAGGAAATCCAAATACCGGTAAATCGACACTCTTTAATGCACTAACCGGTTTAAATCAAAAAATAGGAAACTTTCCGGGGGTTACTGTTGATAAAAAAATTGGTTACACCCAACTGCCTGATGGCCGCCGCGCCGAAATAATTGATCTTCCGGGTACTTATAGCTTATATCCCAAAAGCAGGGACGAATCTATCGTGTTTTCTGTATTGGCCGAAAAAGCAACTGAGCTCACCCCCGATTTGATCGTTGTCATCCTTGATGCTACTAATCTTAAACGCAACCTGCTTTTATATACACAGGTTGCCGATCTGAAGATCCCCGTTATCATAGCGCTTAATATGATCGACCTGTCTAAAAAGGCAGGTATCGATATTGATATAAATAAACTGGCCGAAAAACTTGGTGTGCCCATTATTCCGGTATCGGCACGTAAAATAGAAGGTATCGGCGAACTAAAAACAGCTATATCTTACGCCAATAAGTTTGCCTTACAGCAAGAAAGCATTGATGTATGCGCCTTAGCCCCGGGAATCATCGAAAGTATCAGCAAAGAGATTGATACCGATAACTCGTACTTCGCCCTGCAGCTTGCGCATCAGCACGAAACGTTAAAATTTTTAACTCCGGCCCAAAGCGACCGCATTGAGGAGCTGGAAAAAGAACACGGTTTCCATTCTCAAAAAGCACAGGCCAGCGAAACCATTGCCCGTTACAATTACATAAACGACCTGCTTTACGATACTGTGAAAACGCCCGTAACGGCGCACGACGAATCGATAAGTAATAAAATAGATAAAGTACTTACCCATAAAGTATTTGGCTTTATCATTTTCATGGGGATACTGCTGTTCATGTTCCAGTCGATATTTGCCTGGTCAGAATATCCAATGTCGCTAATAGAAGACCTGTTTGTGTGGATAGAAGGCGGCTTGCGCACTATTTTGCCTGCCGGGCCATTGGTGAGTTTGCTGATTGATGGCGTTGTTGCCGGCTTAAGCGGTGTAATGGTGTTTATCCCGCAAATCGCTATCCTGTTCGCCTTCATATCTGTATTGGAAGATACCGGCTATATGTCGCGTGTTACGTTTATGATGGACAAGATCATGCGCAAGGTTGGCCTTAACGGAAAATCTGTAGTGCCGCTTATTGGTGGCTTTGCCTGCGCGGTGCCATCCATCATGAGTACCCGTACCATCGAAAATTGGAAGGACAGGATGATCACCATAATGGTTACACCGTTGGTTGCTTGCTCTGCCCGTTTACCGGTTTACACTTTATTGATAGCATTGGTTGTACCCAACCGTAATGTATGGTGGATATTTAATCTGCAGGGATTAGCCTTAACAGGCATGTATGTGCTTAGTTTGGTATCGGCTGTGGTGGTGGCGTATGTAATGAAATTTATACTAAAATCGCGCGAACGCGGATACTTTATTATGGAGTTGCCGGTGTACCGTATGCCCCGCTGGAACAATGTGTTATTCTCTATGTACGAGCGTTCGAAAACCTTTGTACTGGAAGCCGGTAAGGTGATCATTGCTGTATCTGTAATACTATGGGTGCTGTCATCTTATGGCCCGGGTAACCGATTCGTCAATATCGAGAAAAAATATGAGCAGCCGCAGTATACCAAAACGATGACACCGGATAGCCTTATCCGTGTGATATCTACAGAAAAACTGGAGAACTCATACGCAGGCGTATTGGGCCACGTGATTGAGCCCGTTATTAAACCATTAGGATTCGACTGGAAGATAGGCATCGCTTTAATAACATCTTTTGCCGCACGCGAGGTATTTGTGGGCACTATGGCCACTATTTATAGCGTGGAGGGTGATGCCGATAGGATAGACTCGGTGCAGGATAAAATGCGTAACGCTAAAAACCCGAATACCGGCGGCCCTGTGTTTACGCTGGCAGTAGCCTTTTCGCTGATGATGTTTTATGCCTTTGCCATGCAATGCGCCAGTACAGTTGCCGTAGTATATCGCGAAACCAAAGATTGGCGCTGGCCTGCCGCCCAGTTTGTATACATGACCGCCCTGGCTTATGGGGCCGCATTTTTGGTTTACAATCTTTTGAAATAATAATTATAGTCCGTTAATAATTGCACCATAACTCTATAAGGCCTTTAGGGGCTTTGGGGTTATCTAATTTCACCATTGTTATAGCATCTTTTAAATAATATTTAGAGAGGGCGATTACTTTTTCTGCGGCTGGTCTGTCTTCTTCATAATAAAACCGCACCATATTTTTAAATGGGTAAGTAGTTATTACTTCCTTTGCCGGTACATTAAATTTATTGGTTTTTAATATGCTCTGTAACTTGTTGGTTTTTTCATCTGCATCTGTTGTGTTTTTATTTACCTGCATAAATACAATTGCTGGTGCTTTAACAAGCGTTATTTTTGCCCAGGATTGATCTGTAATACTGTTTACAACAATAGCGGTATCCTTTTTATTTGGTTTTTCTGAACCAGACATACTTCTCGGTTTGGAGTTATATTCATCAACCAGTTTCATTACCATATTATAGGTAACAGTGTCGCGTTCATTAATGATTTTCAAAATACTTCTCATCGTATTGCCATCACTACGTACTTTATCAGTCATAAAGTTTTCAACTATCCTCGCGCCGATATCTGCCACTAACTGTTTATTATCGTCACCAATTGTTCGGTTTAATGTGATAAGGGCAATATCACTTCTAAAATGAGTAGAGTCTTGTGCAAGGAGGTCTTGCATTAGCGACTTTGTGAGGTCGCCATATTTTAGCGAATTGTTAATCTCCTGTTGCTTTAATTCATTAGTATGATTTAATACAGCGAGAACCAATACTAATACACCCCCACTTATAATCTTTACAATTATATCTAAATAATCAAGCCAGTCTTTTTTTACTGAAGAGTCAGGTTTCATAAAAAAAATATTTATGTAAACGATTAATTATCAATAATATAAATATACAAGTTGTATTGCTTTAATTAATAAAAATATTGGATGATTTATAAGATTATGAAAACCCTTATCTTTGCCGCAGAGGTAAAAATTGGATAAAGTAAAAGTATTAGAACAATATCTTCCCCCTGATGCGGCACCACTTATTGGCCGCTGGATAGATTACTTTAAATGTGAATTTAAAATTTCGCGCAACCGCGGTAGCAAGTTTGGCGACTATCGTGCGCCACACTCCGGTAAAGGGCATCGCATATCTGTAAACTTCGATCTTAACCCTTACGCTTTTTTGGTGACCACCGTGCACGAGTTTGCGCACCTGCATACCTGGAACGAGCATAAGCAAAAAGCCAAACCACACGGTACCGAGTGGAAGAACAATTTTAAAAAGATGATGCAGCCTTTTTTTGAAAAAGAGGTTTTCCCGTTGGATGTTAAGCATGCCATCACCAGCTATTTGAATAACCCCGCGGCATCAAGCTGCTCAGACCTCACCCTGTACCGCTCGCTGCGTAAATATGATGCGCCAAAGGAATCGGTGCATACGGTAGAAAAACTGCCGCTAAAAGCCTTATTTAAGCTAAAGGATGGCCGTGTGTTCCGCAAGGAAGAGAAATTGCGTAAACGTTATAAGTGTGTAGAAGTAAGCACCCGAAGAGTTTACCTGTTTAGCCCGGTGGCTGAGGTAGAGGTAATAGAGGAGGGTTAATCCTGCGGATAGACAAACAAAAAAGGCGCAATATTAATATTGCGCCTTTTTTGTTTCTACCATGTCATTGCCGCGTTGATACGCTCACAGCAATGACATTTTTTTATGCAGTAAACGCTTCCAGCGCTTTCTCTATTCTTATTATGGTTTCGCTTTCACCCAATAGCTTAGCTATATCAAACACATGCGGGCCAAACTTACCACCTACCAGCATAATACGGAAAGGCAGCATTACGTCACCCGCCTTTAAGCCTTTTTCTTCGGCAAGGGCTTTAAATTTGGCTTCCAGTTCGGCAGCGTCAAACGTTTCGGGGCTGCTTAATATGCCGATGAACGCGGTAAAGAAATCGGTTTTGGCATCCGTCCATTTTGGTTTTACTGCGTTCAGATCATACTCAGCTGGCTGCTGGAAAAAGTATGCGGCTTGCTGATAAAAATCAGTCAGTAAAACGCAGCGGTCTTTAATGGTATCTATAACTTTAAGCAAATAAGCTTCGTCCTTTACAATAACATTGTTGGCCTTTAAAATATCCCATACCTTCAGCTTCAGCGTTTCGGCATCAGTTCTTTTTATCCACTCGGCGTTGTACCATTTAGCTTTTTCAAAATCGAACTTCGCGCCCGCTTTGCTGATCCTTTCAATGGAGAATTTCTCTATCATCTCATCCAGCGAGAAGATCTCCTGGTCGGTACCATCGTTCCAGCCCAGCATAGCCAGCAGGTTCAAAAATGCTTCGGGCAAAAAGCCTAATTCGCGGAAACCCGGGGTTAACTCATTGGTTTTAGCATCCCACCAGTTCATGGCATAAACCGGGAAACCAAGGCGTGCACCATCGCGTTTGCTTAGTTTACCGTGCCCATCTGGTTTTAATATCAATGGTAGGTGCGCCCACTCTGGCATGTCAGCCTTCCAGCCTAAATATTCCCAAAGCAGGATATGTACAGGTGCAGATGGCAACCACTCTTCACCACGGAAAGCATGCGTTATCTTCATCAAATAATCATCAACCACTACGGCTAAGTGATAGGTTGGCATACCGTCGGCTTTCAGCAATACCTTATCATCAACCTGGTTAGTTTCAAAACTAACGTGGCCGCGTATCATATCATTAAAGTTTACGGTTTCACCTTCCGGCATTTTTATGCGGATAACATGGGGTGTACCATCATGCAGTAGTTTTTCTGTTTCCTGTAATGGCAGGCTTAAAGAATTGCGCAGGCCGTTACGTGTTGCCAGGCCATATTGAAAATTTGGAACTTCTTTGCGTTTTTTATCAAGGTCTTCGGCGGTATCAAAGGCATAATAAGCGTGGCCTTCTGCTACCAGTTTTTCTGCGTATTGGCGGTAAATAGGTTTGCGTTCGCTTTGGCGATATGGGGCATATTGGCCACCAACAACCGGGCTTTCGTCCGGCGTAATGCCGCACCATTTTAAACAATCTAATATGTATTGTTCGGCGCCATCTACGTAGCGGTTTTGGTCGGTATCTTCGATACGCAGCACAAAATCGCCTTTGTGTTTTTTAGCAAATAGGTAATTAAACAAAACAGTACGCACCCCACCCAGGTGTAAACCACCTGTTGGACTTGGCGCAAAACGGACTCTTACTTTTTTATCTGACATTGCGGGGCAAAGATAAACGTAATAACCCGAAGCCAAAAGTTTGATGTGAAATGTGGCAGTTTGCAGATATGGAGGTTATTGGAATATATTATCTTTATATCCTAAACCGTTATCATGCGTAGCAATATTTTCATTTCGATAGGTATATGTGCCCTTTTAAATTCCTGTACTTCGTCTAATAAAGCGCCGGCATTGGCAGATACATCTGAAAAAGATACGGCTACAAAACAAGCTGTTATCAAAACAACATCTAATAATACTTTAAAAAAGGATGGTGATAATGATTTTGAAAAGAAGGTTTATTTCAAGATAGATAAGATCTACTCAGGCCCCGTTTATGAGGATAAAAGCCATGTGGATGTATTTTACCGGATACTTGAAATACCAGAAGAAGAAAATATTTCTTTGTATGCAGAAAAGATATCTATTGGCGACGAAGGAGGCAGTTATCTTTTAATAAAGAGAATTAGGTTTACTGACGAAAACTCAACTCTGCCAAAATTTGGTCTTTCTAAGGTAGACTCTCTAAAGTTTATAGATAGCGTTAAAATTTCCGGTTACTTTAATGATAAACGGTTGATAGTGAATTTATCCGAACTTAAATAACCTTACAGATACGTTATCCCGTCAAAAACTGATTTTGTATAGTAGATCGGCTCAAAAGACTCATCCTCTAACATTTCACAACTGGCTTTAACATTACTGCAAAATACATCGCCAAAAATGCTGGCAATGGCGGCATCGGCAGCATCGCGGCCGGTGGCTATTTTAACCAGGCCGTTTAACGGGGCCAATTTGGTGGCATCAAACAAGATCCATTCGCCGCCCAGGTATGCTTCAAAACAGGCATGAAAATCGGCGGGGACAAGCTTATAAGCATATCCGGTAAAGTAACGGGCAGGTATGGTAAGCGCACGGCAAAGGGCTATCCCCAAATGGGCAAAATCACGGCATACGCCGGCTTGCTGGGTAACGGTATCGTAGGCCGATGTTTCTGATGTACTGAAGCCGCTCAGGTATTCCACATTTTTGTGGATCCAATCGGTAACGGCAACCACCTGCCGGTAGGTATTGTCGATATTACCAAAGGTGTTGTTGGCTAAACGGTAAAGCTTGTCCGACTGGCAGTAGCGGCTTGGATTTAGATAGGTTAACACAGCAGGGTCAAACTGGCTTACCAGTACTTCCTGAAAATCGCGGTAGTCCTTTATCTCGTAGTAATTATCAACAGTGGCTTCGTATTTTATGTTGACGATGCCGGTATCGGTGATATCCAGCCGTACAAAACGATTCTCGCCATTTATTGAAGGGAGTTCTTCGGCCTTTATGTAGGGCTCGATGCTTAGTTTTTCGTCCAGTATGGTTTGGTGCGCGGTGCGTAACGCATGTACATTTAATATTAAAGTGCTCGGTGCCTTTACCTCGTATCCTAACTCTGCCGAAACTTTAAATTTCATCTTTTACATCCGGTAATTTTGAAAACGCCTTTTCCATCCACTCCCCC
>NZ_JAQBOI010000254.1 GCF_028288105.1 Mucilaginibacter sp.
TGATGTTAGGGTTTTTAAGGTTATTAATTATTTGTAATTTAGGTATTTATGTTGGTTTTTAGATTTCACCAATTAAAAAAATAGATTTCACCGATTTGATTTGCGATTCCGCCAATTGAATTAATTCCACCGATTTAAAAGCTCTGTGTCCTCTGTGTTTCTCACCTCTGCGCCTCTGTGGTTAAATCACCATCAACACAAATAATCACCACACAATCCACACTCCAGCCATTTTGTGTAAAACTCGTTTCCCGCAATAAGGGCAAGTATATTTATATTTACCCATCCATAATTTTTAGCTGCTAATGAGTGAAGATTTAGGCGCGAACGATACGCCTGTTAATAACGAAGATAATTCCCTGCATAACGTCATTTCGCTGGATGGCCTGTACGAGAACTGGTTTCTGGACTATGCCTCGTATGTAATATTAGACCGTGCCGTTCCGCATATACACGATGGTTTAAAGCCGGTTCAGCGCCGTATCCTGCACTCGTTGAAGGAGATGGACGACGGGCGCTTTAACAAGGCCGCCAACGTAATTGGTAATACCATGAAGTATCACCCCCATGGCGATGCTTCCATTGGCGATGCCATGGTGCAGATAGGGCAAAAAAACTTGCTGATAGACTGCCAGGGTAACTGGGGCGACCCCATAACCGGCGACTCGGCAGCAGCCCCGCGTTATATTGAGGCGCGCCTTTCTAAATTCGCGCTTGATGTTGTTTTTAACCCTGATACCACCGTTTGGCAGGCCAGTTATGATGGCCGTAACCGCGAGCCTATTACCTTACCGGTTAAGTTTCCGCTATTACTGGCGCAGGGCGCCGAGGGTATTGCCGTAGGTTTGGCTACCAAGATATTACCGCATAACTTTATTGAGCTATTAGGGGCATCTATCGCCGTTTTAAAAGGCGACAGGCCAAACCTGCTGCCCGATTTCCCGACAGGGGGTATGGCAGATGCTTCTGCATATAACGAAGGCCAGCGTGGCGGTAAAGTACGAGTACGTGCTAAAATTGTAGAGCGCGATAAAAAAACACTCACAATTACCGAGATACCATTTACCACTACCACCGGCAGCTTAATAGATAGTGTGATATCTGCTAATGATAAAGGTAAGATCAAGATAAAAAAGATAGAGGATAACACCGCCCAGTATGTAGAGATAGTTATCCACCTGGCGCCTGGTATATCGCCCGATGTTACTATTGACGCGCTTTATGCCTTTACAGATTGCGAAGTTTCCATATCACCAAACACCTGCGTAATACAATCAGACAAGCCGCGCTTTATGAGCGTGAACGATATGCTTACCGAAAGTACTTTCTTTACCAAGGAGCTGCTTAAGCAGGAACTGGAGATTAAGCTAAGGGAACTGATGGAGAAGATCTTCTTTAGTTCGTTGCTAAAAATATTTATCCAGGAGGGTATGTACAAACACCCCGACTACGAGCAGTCGACAGACTTTGAAGGCGTGTTGGTGGTGTTGAACAAATTGTTCGAGCCGTTCTTCCCGCAGTTTTATCGCACCATATTGCCCGAGGATTATAAGAAGCTGATTGATAAACCAATGAGCAGCATTACCCGTTTTGATGTAAAGAAAACGGATGAGCAGATCAAAAACCTGGAAGCAGAAATTAAAACGGTTAAGAATCACTTAAAACATCTTACCGATTATACGATTGCCTGGTTTGAAAAACTGAAAGAGAAATACGGTAAAGACCGCGGCCGTAAAACCGAGCTGCGTACCTTTGATAGGGTAGAGGCCGCGCAGGTAGCTTTAGCCAACGTAAAACTTTATGTAAACCGCGAAGATGGTTTCATAGGTTCGGGATTAAAGAAAGATGAGTTTGTTTGTGATTGTTCGGATATTGATGAGATAATTGTTTTCCGTGGTGATGGCAAATTTATTGTAACCAAGGTGCAGGACAAGGTTTTTGTGGGCAAGGATATTGAGCACGTCGCTGTATTTAAGAAAAACGACGAGCGCACCGTTTACAACATGATATATAAGGACGGGCAAAGTGGTATAAGCTATATCAAGCGTTTTTCGGTAACGGGTATTACGCGCGATAAAGAGTATGACCTGACCAAAGGCAGCAAAGGTTCTAAAACATTGTATTTTACTGCCAACCCTAATGGCGAGGCCGAGATAGTAAACATTCAGCTAAAGCCGCATGCTAAATTGAAGAAACTTCAGTTTGATGAAGATTTTGCAGCTTTAGCTATAAAGGGCCGTAACTCTATCGGTAATATGGTTACCAAGTATCCCATTAAAAAGGTGATACTAAAGAGTAAAGGGATCTCTACATTGGCCGGCCGTAAAATATGGTACGATGATATTCTGAAACGTCTTAATGCTGATGGCCGCGGCAAATACCTGGGCGAGTTTGATGGCGACGACCGCATACTGAATGTATTAAGCAACGGTAATTACGAATTAACCAGTTTCGACCTCAATAATCACTTTGATGATAAGATGATCGTTATTGAGAAATACGATCCTGCTAAAGTATTCGCCGTGGTACATTACGATGGCAAGTCGAAAAATTACATGGTGAAACGTTTTGTGTTCGAGAATACGATTATTGGTAAGCAAACCAGTATCATCAGCGATGAAAATGGTTCCAAGCTGGTGTTAATATCAGGCGCGGCACAACCTGTAGTGAAAGTAGAACAGTTGAAAGGCAAAACGCTGATCCCAGAAGTGGTTGACCTGAACCTTAGCGATTTGATAGATGTAAAAGGTATGAAGGCTATGGGTAACCGGTTATCTGTTCACCAGGTAAAAACTGTGGAGCTGATAGCCGAGCATGACGATGCGGAGGATGTACCAGACCCGGCACCAGACTCGGTTGAGGATACCGAAATTGTTATTACCGGCGAGGATAAAGAAGTAGCGGATACCGCACCAGCAGCGCCAATAGTGGCTAACCCGCAATCTGAGCCGAAAAATCCCGTTATAGAGGAGGAAAAGCCGGTTGCAGAGAAACCTGCGCCAATACCGGCCAAACCTGTAGAAGAAGTGCCTAAGCCGGAAGCACACAAAGTGGAAGAAGTGAAATCAACGCCAGAACAGGTGGAACCACCAAAGAAAAAGGTTGATTTCGAAATAACCAACCCCGATGATATTGATATAGACGATAAAGGGCAGCTGGGATTATTTTAATGATGAGAGAGCTATGTTGAAGAGGATATTAATTTATTGCGCGCTGTTTTTTAGTGGAATTACGTTTAGTAATGCCCAAACTGTAAATCACACCTTCGCCCTGGGCGATAGCACTTTTTTGCTGGATGGCAAGCCCCTGCAAATGATATCGGGCGAGATGCACTATACCCGCATCCCGCGCGAATACTGGCGCGAACGGATGAAAATGGCGAAAGCCATGGGGCTGAATACCATTGGCACCTACGTTTTTTGGAACGCGCACGAGCCCGTGCAAGGCAAATATGACTTTACCGGCAATAATGATATTGCCGAGTTTGTACGTGTAGCCAAAGAAGAAGGCCTTTGGGTGGTATTACGCCCAAGTCCATACGTATGTGCCGAGTGGGAGTTTGGCGGCTATCCGTGGTGGCTGTTAAAGGACAAAAGCCTTAAGGTGCGCAGTAAAGACCTTGCCTTTATTAACGCCTATAGTAATTACATGATGGCGGTAGGAAAGCAGCTTGCCCCGCTACAGGTAAACCATGGCGGCAATATCCTGATGGTACAGATAGAGAATGAATACGGCTCTTTCAGTAACGATAAAGAGTACCTGGCCCAAAACGAAAAGATCTTCCGCGAAGCGGGATTTGACGGTTTGTTGTTTACCTGCGATGGTCCATCACAAATGCCTGCCGGTTATTTACCGGGCTTTTTGCCTGCGGTAAATGGCGAGGATAACCCAGCGAAAGTTAAAGAGCTTATCAATAAATATCATAACGGTAAGGGCCCATATTACATAGCAGAATGGTACCCGGGCTGGTTTGATAGCTGGGGTAAACCACATAGTGGCAGCAATGCCGATGAGGATGCCAAAAAGCTGGACGAGGTTTTATCCGCAGGGATCTCTATTAATATGTACATGTTTCATGGAGGTACCACCCGCGATTTTATGAACGGGGCCAATATGAGCCTTACAGAAGCCTACGCGCCGCAGATTTCAAGTTATGATTATGATGCCCCGTTGGATGAAGCCGGTAATCCCACACCAAAATATTATAAGCTTAGAGCGATAATTGCCAAGCACCTTCCCGAAGGCGAGCACTTGCCCGAAGTGCCCGAGAAAAAGCGCCGCACTTTTGGCTTGGAAGTAATCAAATTTAGCGGTGTGGCTAACTTGTTCAGTAATTTAGGTAAACCTGTAGAATCTGAAAAACCATTGAGCTTTGAGGATATAGACCAGGGTTACGGTTTTGTGTTATATCGCACCACATTAGCAAATGCGGCAAGCGGGTTATTGAAAATTAAGGAGCTTAGAGATTATGCAACTGTTTATCTTAATGGTAAGCGCATTAGTGTTTTAGACAGGCGTTTAAAACAAGATTCTTTGCAGCTGGATAGCCCAACACCAAACAGTGTATTAGATATTTTGGTAGAGAATAATGGCCGTATCAACTATGGCCCATATCTTATTGATAACCGGCAGGGAATAACCGATAAGGTAACACTGAACGGACAAGAACTTTTAGGCTGGAAAATGTACCAGTTTCCGTTTGCTGCAACAACAGGGTTCAAATATGTGCCTGCACAAAACGAAGGCGAATTACAACCTGCTTTATATAGGGGTACATTCTCGTTACGTGGTTTGGTTGATACTTATCTGGATATGAAAGGCTTTGGTAAAGGCTTTGTATTTATTAATGGCCATAACCTGGGTAAATACTGGAATATCGGCCCCCAGCAAACCTTATATGTGCCGGCGGCCTGGTTAAAGAAAGGTATTAATGAAGTAGTGGTGTTTGACCAGTTGAAAGGCGGCCATACAGAGTTATCAACTTTTGATCATCCGGTTTTAAAAGAGGTAGGCCCGCCAAATTCTTAGGGGGGTATAATACAAAAAAGAGACGCCATTTTGACGCCTCTTTTATCGCAAGTTTATTTTTGTATGTTTAATTACAAGATCAGGATCAATACTAAAATGATGATGATAATTGCACCAATAGAAAGGTAAATACCACCGCCACCCATGGCTTGTGCTTCGTATTTAAGTTCCTTTAATTCAGATTTTAATTCTTTCTTTTCTGCTTTGTTCAACTGAGATTTGTCCATTGCTTTAATCTCGTTAACACGCATCTTTATTTCTTCAACACGGGCTACTCTCTGCTCTTTGGTCATGTTAGCAGCAGCTTCTTTATAAACGTCTTTCTTGTCAGTAAATGTTGCAGCATTACTGTTAAAGGCAGCTACAGTAAGTAGCATAGTCATAACAATTAGATAGATTTTCTTTTTCATAGTTGTGTTGTTATGTGTAAGTATTTTAGTGATAAGCTTAAAAACAATTTAAATGTTTTAAAAAATATAAAATAATTATTTTTTATATGCTGATGTAAAAAGATGCCTCAAAAACATGGCCTACAACCGTCTTCTGTATGTTTTCTTTGGCGGTAATATCTTTGGGTTCACCAGCCGAATCGGCACATCCCAGCCATGGTTCAATACATACAAAATCAGCCCCGGGCTTAGCCCAAAGCCCCAGATAATTAAAATGTGGAAATTCAACCGATAAGGTTTGGTCGTGTTTGTCACTCTTAATAGTCACCATGCGCGATTGTAAGTTCTTAAAAACCAACGCATCTTTAGCAAATAATTCGCGGGTTAGGTAAAGCTTTTTGTTAGGCGTAGCCACAGGATGCTTTTCGCCGCTGAACAGGCCATCGGCATTTAACACATGGGCTTCCAGTTTTTCTTGTATTTCAAACTCCAGGTAATAATCTTCGTACTTTTCGCCCGCGTTAAACGGAACATTAAATGCCGGGTGCCCGCCTACCGAAAAGTAAACCGGTTTTGTGTCGCGATTGATGAGCTTATAGGTTACCCGCAGCGCGTTTTCAATCAGCGTGTACAATACCTGGAAATCGAATTTATAAGGGAACACAGCCAGCGTTTTCTCGCAATGCGGTAACGAGAAGCCTGCATGTGCATCATCGCTATCCAGCAAAATAAAATCCGACTGCCTTGCAAAGCCATGCCTGTTCATGCTGTAGGTTTTGCCGTGAACATGTAGTTCGTTATTCAACAACCCACCAACAATGGGGAACAGGTTTGGCGCATGGTATCCCCAAACATTAGGGTCGGCCTGCCAGAGTTGTTCAACACCGGTTTCTTTATTGTATAACGAAGTTAGTTGCGCGCCTTTGGCATCAATGGCAACTTTCAGGAATTCATTCTCAAGGATGGTCATTCGTATTGTTTAGCTAAACATAACAATTCAATCATCATCATGTTTTTTTTTCTCTAAAATAACAAATGCGCTTCGCTTTGGTGCAGGCATAACAGAATTTTCTCCTTTAACAGATTTCCAAACCACTTCATTCAAGTCCAGATCAGGTGCGGCATCTGCATCTTTCAGGTTAAATGCTGCCGATCGAACGCTGCTTTTATTAATGGCAACGTTGCGTTTTTCCATATCAACCTGCGCGGGCTTAGCAATGTAAGGCGAAAAATTGGGATTAGAAGTAAAACACTCATATAAAGGCATTGCGGCTGCATCATACTGGCTCATAGGTGGTAAGCCTAAAATAAGTTCCATAGTGCGCAGCACACCCGATGTTGAATACATGCTATGGATAACGGTATTTCTTTTAACATAAGGGCCTGCAACAAATACAGGTGAGCGATGGGCATCAACATGATCAGGGCCGTTTTGGGCGTCATCTTCCAGTATAAAAACTACTGATTCTTTCCAGATACTACTTTTTGAAAGATGTTCAAGGAACTGTCCGATAGCAAGGTCGTTATCGGCTACGCATGCAATAGGCGTATAAGCGCCTTTTTTTTGCCCGCTGGTATGGTCGTTAGAAATACGGATGCTGTTAAACTGCGGTACTGCGTTAATGGTTAACAGGGAGTCAAAATCGTGCTTCCATGCCGCCACGCGGGTAATGTCTTTTACGTCCATATCAAAGCCCGGCGATTGCTTGCAATAATGCCCCTCAAGTGATTTTAAGTTTGCTTTTGAATGCTCGCCGTCGGTAACAAATTCGCCATAGGTACGATAACTTACGCCAGCTCTTTTACAATAATCCCAAATAAAACCATCACGTGGGTAGGCAGCTTTTCGTGTGCCTTCAAAATCGTATTTACCGCCCCGGCCCCCATAACTGGTGGGCCATGTTTTTTCAACAAAATCTGTTGCATAAGCCGCCATGCTCCAATTATGCCCATCGGCACTTACTTCGGCATCAACATAAAAGTTATCCAGCAAAACAAACTCATTTGCTATAGCATGATGGTTTGGTGTTACTTTTTTGCCAAAAATACATAAGGATGTATCGCCGTTGCCGGTAGGCATATCGCCCAAAACCTGATCATAAGTGCGGTTTTCTTTAATAATATAAAATACGTGTTTTATTGGAGATTTTTCGCCTTTGCGCCGGGGAATAGGGTTACCAGCTTCGCCGGGGGCCTGGGCCGCCAGCTTGTTATTAAAAGGGGTGTTAGCATACACCTGTTTTGTATATGCTTTAAGTTTTGCTGCCTGCGGTACATCAATAAATGATAAAGAGCCTTTGAATAAGCCGCCAATATATTGTTCCCTACTGTTTATTGCCCCTGTTTGATAGCCGCTGTTATCGGCTTTTTTAACCGGTTGTGGCCCTTTGGGGTTAGCCATAGAGGTAAACCCTTTACCATTTGATACCAAAATTTTATTACCCAGCATTTTAACATTGGTGGGGTACCAACCTACAGGGATAAAACCAAGGCCTTGGCTATTGCCGGGTTTAGATACATCAAATACTGCAAGGCAGTTATTATCGGCATTGGCGATATATATGTTTTTTTCGTTGGCAGATAATGCAAAGCCATTTGTGGTTGAGCCGGTTAAACGCGTTGGATATAACGAGGTGGCTACGGTTTCTAATATTTTATGTGTTGCCGTATTAATTATAGATACCGAATTATCATTAGCGTTTGCTACAAAAAGCAGGCTCCCTTTTTTATTCAACAATAATTCATTTGGATGACTGCCGGCGTTAATGGTATTTAATGTTTGAGAGGCAGTATTATAAAATGCAATTTTATCGCCACCCCACAAAGAGATGTACAGTGCTTTTTCATCTGGCGATAAGATACAGCTATATGCTTCGGCCGGTAACTTTACCTGTTTTATTATGCTGCCGTTATTGGGGTTAATAACATATAAGGTGCTGTCTTCTTTTGTTACTGTATACAAGCGGCTGTTATTTTTGTTAACGGCTATGCCTGTAGGGCATATTTTATTTTGAGGCCAGGGTAGGCCCAACTTAATTGTATCTGGTTTGCCCAGTTTGTTATTATTAATATTGAAAGTAAGAATGCAATTATCATTACCGCCAGATGCATACAACTTTGTCTCGTCTGTGCTGAAAGCAATGCCATACCACGATTTTTTTAACTCTTGTTCGTCAAGTAGTTTTTCGTTCCGTGGGTCTATCAATTGTAGTGATTGAGTGCTTTGGCCGTTATTGGTAATAGCAAGCAATTTCCCTGATTGGGATAATTGCATGTTAAGTGGCAGATCGCCCAGGGGTAAGGAACGCCCGGCCGGACTCAGTTTCCATCCGTTAGGTAATAAAACCTGCCCGGTTTGGGTTAGTTTGCCCGGTTTTTGTGCCGTTGCAGATAATGTTATTGTTAAAGCAGTTATGCAAAGAAATATTTTTTGTTTCATAGAAAAGCTGTGTATCCAAAAGTACAGAATGCTTTTTATGTAAGATGCGAGTTAACAAAAACTTAATATACAGTTACTGTTTATCTGCCCTAACCCTTGCCTTTATAATTGAATCTTTTTGGGCACCGGTTAGCTTGTAATTGTAATTGAACAAAGCGCCCTCAAAATCACCGTACGATACATTGGGTATCACAATGTACTTGCTACCAAATTCTTTTTTCAATTGCTCGGTTACAGCCTGTCTGTTGGGTTCTGCAGGTTTGTTATCGTACAACATATCAAAATCGGGCAGGTTATCACCGCAAAGCAATACGATATTATAATTCTTTAACACTTGTTGACGGCGTGCCTCTTTGCTTGATGTTGTTTGCCTTAAAAAAACATGTGCGCTATCTGTATTGGGCAGGCCGTATAGCTGCAGGTTTTTAACCGTACCTGCACGTTCATCTTCATCACGATTGGTGATATAGAAAACCGCCACACCTTTTGATGCCGCATATTTAAAAAATGCAGGTGCGCCGGGTACGGTATCCGCCTCAGCTTTGGCTGTCCATGCTTTCCAGGTGGCAAGGCTGTATTCTTCATTCTTTGCGGCACGCATGGCATCGTAAGGGCTGTTATCCAAAACCGTTTCATCAATATCCGTAACTACAGCCAAGGGTTTGCTGCCCGGGGTTTTCAAGGCTTCATCCAAACGGAGTTTAGCCGCATTATAAGCCTGGAAACATAATGCTTTATACTCTGCCGACCGTTGCTGCCAAAGCGAAGCCCAAACTTTGCCGTTGTTAGCGATAGAAGTGCTTTCGATTTTTTTTGGGGTGGAGCAGGCAGCCAGTAATAGGGCACCTGCCAGCAGGGCGGTTAATGATCTTTTCATTTAAATATTTAGCCGGTTATAAAAGTTCGGACTTTACTTTATCAGTAAATTCTTTTACAAACTTATTTAATTTGGGCTGTATCACAAAGGCGCAGTACGGCTTCATGGGGTTATCATTGTAATAGTTTTGATGAGAATCTTCGGCCTTGTAAAACTCAGTTACCGGGGTAACTTCGGTTACAATGGGTTTATCAAAAACTTTTTCTTCGGTTAGTTTTTTGATCATCGCTTCCGATTGTTGCCTTTGCTCGTCGGTATGGTAAAATATAGCTGAGCGATACTGCGTGCCTACATCATTACCCTGGCGGTTAAGCGTGGTTGGGTTATGCGTTTTAAAGAAAACCAACAGTAGTTCATCAAATGTTAATACATCGGCATCATATTCCACCTCTAAAGCTTCTGCATGGCCTGTATCGCCATTGCAAATTTCCATATAAGTTGGGTTTTTTGTATGCCCGCCTGTATAGCCGGATGTTACCGATATTACGCCCTTTACGGACTGGAAGATAGCCTCGGTGCACCAAAAGCAGCCGTTGCCAAACGTTATTTTCTGTATATTCATAATTATCTTACAAACGAATGTAAGATTACTTTGGTTTACACTTAGATGCAGGCGGGCAATTATGGCAGTTTAATTACTTTTTCGCCCTGTGGGTTACACCCATCTACTCAAAAACTTACTGAATTCCTCTTTATACTGATCGCCAACGGTAATGTTTATTTTACCAATTTGCAGCGCATTGCGGGTGATGGAGTTTATCTTATCGAGCGATACAATGTAGGAGCGGTGCACACGCATAAAACGTTTGGCGGGCAGCTTTTCTTCCAATGCTTTTAAGCTGCTAAGGGTTAGGATGGCTTTCTCGGTATTTTTCAGGAAGATCTTTACATAATCCTTCAGGCTTTCCATATACAAAATATCGCTAAGGGCAATGCGCACTAACTGATATTCAACCTTTACAAACAGGTAATCATCTTCCACACGTTCAGGGGCTGCTGGTTCTGCGGCAGGTTGAGTAGTGTTTGATTTTTGCAGCAACTCCGCGTAAGCCAAAGCTTTATTTGATGCATGCAAAAATTCTTCGTAGTTGAAAGGTTTCAGCAGGTAATCCAGGGCGTCTACCTTATATCCTTCCAAAGCAAACTGATTATAAGCTGTGGTAAAAATGATGCGGGGTTTATTTGGCCCGCGGCTATCCAATACCCGGGCAAGTTCGATACCGTTAAGGTTTGGCATTTGTATATCCAAAAATATAAGGTCGACTTTATGCTCCTGTAACCCACCCAAAGCCTCCACCGCGCTGCCGTAGCGGCCAACCAAATTCAGGAAAGGCGTTTGCTCAATAAAAGCGCAGATTAGCCCAAGGGCTAAGGGCTCGTCATCAACAGCTATGCAATTTATGGTCATATGGTTACAGCTGAATGGTTAAGTTAACAATATACATATTTCCTTCGCCGCTATCATCAACCTTTAAAGTGTATTTACCGGGATAAAGCAGATCTAACCTGCGGATAGTATTATTGAGGCCAATGCCCTGGTTCTCTTCGATGTTGTTGCCCTGGGTTTTAAATATGCCGTTCTTCACCATCAGGTTTATCTTATTGCCGTCCTGCTCAATATTCACATCAATGGTGCTGGGCTGGGTATCGCTTACGCCGTGTTTAAAAGCATTTTCTACAAAAGTGAGGAACAGCATTGGTGCCACCGCAAAATCTTTTAAAGGGTTTGGGCTGGTGAAATTCACTGTTACCTTTTCGGTAAGCCTTAACTGCATCAGGCTGATATAGTCTTTAATGAAAGCAATCTCCTGGCTTAGCAGGGCGGTGCTGTTTTGGGTATCGTAAAGCACATAACGCATCATCCGCGATAGCTGGTGCAGGGCAGTGCGCGATGTTTCTACGTTGACTACCGTAAGCGCATATATATTATTAAGGGTATTAAAAAAGAAGTGTGGGTTTATCTGTGCTTTTAAAAAGGATAACTCCGAACTGATCTTTTCCTGCTCCATTTCCTGGTGGCGTTGTTTGTCGCGCTGCCAGATCTGGGTAGTGGTGATGCTGGTGCTTATACCTAATACTAATGCCGATATAGCTAATGTAAGAATATCATACCCATGTTTGCCCTTGATGCTTTGGAGTGAGTTCTTTTTCTTCATAAAAGCATCGTAGAAAAGGCGCGGAAGTTCAAGATAGTTATCGATCCAACTGGTGAGTACCATTATAACGGCTATGACCAACGCTATCAGTAAAAAATAAATTCCTGTACGGTTCTTCAGTAAAAACCTGGGGACTAACGTATAGGCATTTAAATAGTAGGCTGCTATAAGCAGAAAGAAAATAAATACTTGCTTTATCCAAAATTGAGAGGGCACCTCAATGTTCCACCCAAGAGGCTGGTTAAATAGCAGTACTATACCCAACACTATCCATATAAGGGTTTGAATAAGGATGTTAACCAATGTGCTTTTAGATCTTTGAAATATCATTCCCTTTAGGTTTAATGGACAGGTTCTCACAATATTACAAATGCTACGGCCAATATGCCAATAAAATCTACAGGCAACCAAAGTTTACCGACGGGCAGACGTTTTTACCAGTTGGACGTAAGGCTTAACTTCCCAATTCCCTTAATTAGGCTTTCGCAGAACAAAAACGGGCTTCCGTCTATTTGTCGTTGCCGCCGGTCTATCGCGTTTTTTTAGTAATGTAAACAGCTGTTTCTTTGAGCATTGAAAGTTCATAACAAAATTTAAAACATAATTAAAACGAAAAGATCATGAAAAAGTCATTCACATTAGCAGCATTATTATTAGTATTAAGTACAGGTTTATTTGCAGCCACACCGGCCAAAAGTATTGTTAATAACAACGACGATGTAAACAGCGCCATAGTTGTACAAGCCATGCGTACCGCTTTAGGCTTCGGCATTAGTATACAACAAACCACGGCAGTTGGCTCGGTTATTATTACCGACAAAAACAACCAGGTAATACTGAATGATAAATTGGCAAAAGGCAAAACGATAGAAAAAGCTTACAACCTTTCTGAGCTGGAAACAGGTGATTACTCGGTTACCGTTAATGCCAATAACACATCAATTACCAAACAACTGCATGTTTACCAGGAGTACGGTAATAAAGCTTATGTTTTCTTACAATAAGAGCCCCTATAAAATAAGTAAATGCCCATGCGTTATGCATGGGCATTTTTTTTAACGGTTAAAAATGCCTTTACATCTATGTTTTTTATCTGCCGGTCTATCGCTTTTTTATATGGCTTAATAAAATACTTACTTGTACCCATATAAAATTTTAGGCATGAGAACACAGGGGTTTCTTTTGTGAGATTTAGTTAACCTCTGTGCTCTTCGTGCTTTTTTGGTTTGTGTTTATGATTAGAAATTAATAGCAGATTGTTTCGCGTGTGTATAGTTTTGTGCTCTTTAATTAAAACAAATGCATGTAAAATGCGTTTGAGTGCTGTACAACCTAAAGAAGTACATTTTTAATAATTAACATTTATACATCTATGAAATTTATCAAAACATTATTTTTATCGGCCCTGGCATTAGGAACAATTACATTTAGTTCGTGCACAAAAGATGGAGACCTGCCAGTAATACCAGAAGCTGCGGTGACAGCCAAAATTGACGGTACCCTAACAGAATTTAATACCAATATGCTGGCTACAACCAACGAAGCTGGTGGTGCTACTGTTACCAATATACAAGGCACCGATGCTAAAGGGAATAAAATATCAATAGCGATAACCGGCGCGTTAACAGCCGGGCAAACCTACACTTCCGGAGGGGCTGCTGACCCCAATAAACCTATAATTTTATTTTTAACAGCCAGTAATGAAAGCTACCTGAACGACGATAACAACGCTGCAAATGTGGTAAGCGTTACCATTACAGCTGCTTCTTCAACCAACGTACAGGGTACGTTTAAGGGCAACCTTGCAACAGTGGCAAGCGGCGGCGGCGCGGTAAAAACTAAAGCCGTAACCGAGGGTAAGTTTAACGTAGCGCTCAATACTAATAAATAAAACATTGCCACTCGATGGCAAATACTTTAATATACAAAATGCCCCGGTTTACCGGGGCATTTTTTGTTAGTTAGTTGCTTTTGATTCCTGCATTGGGTTAGCCCCGCTGGTGGCACCTCTTGGCAAGGTTTGCTGTTTAAACAGCTCGAATCGTGTTGGTGCCATTTCTCTTGGCCAGCTATTATTGCTCTCGTCAATGTCGGCGGTTTCGCGTTCTGGGTCGAGTTTAATAGAACGCACCTCTTTGTTCTTCGCAAACACCTTGGTTACCTTTTGTTCGTTATGGCGCCATATATAGGCTGATATCGTTTCAGTTTCCTTGCTGCCATCAGCATATGTCCACTCAATGATCAATGGCGATACACAACCGCCACGGTTAGTAAGGCTTAGCTCGTAAAAGAAATTTTTGGTGTCGTATAGTTTCTTTTCATCAGGGCTTAAAGCATTGTACATAGCCTGATAGCTTTGCGTAGTCATTGGAGTGGCGGCAAAGCGGTCCCACTTGCTGTAAAAATCTTGCAGGGCAGTATCAGCTTCAACCGTAAATTTATCACCCGCGGCTTTATTACGTTTAGTGCTGATGTTCTCCAGGTTACGGTCGAACTGTGCACGATCGAATGTGGCTTCGTTTGCCGGGTTCTTAGTGTTAAGGCGATAGTATTTTACGCTATCCAGCGATATATCAACAGGGTCGGTCCCGTAGAACCAGCCGCGCCAAAACCAATCCAGATCAACAGCCGACGCATCTTCCATTGTGCGGAAAAGATCGGCAGGAGTAGGGTGCTTAAATGCCCAGCGGTGCGCGTAGGTTTTAAAGGCATAGTCGAATAATTCGCGGCCCATTACAGTTTCACGTAGTATATTTAACGCTGTTGCCGGTTTTGCATAGGCGTTAGGGCCAAAGCGGGTAATGTTCTCCGAATTGGTCATGATAGGTTCCAACTCGTTCTTCGGCAGCTTCATGTAATCCACTATCTTATAAGCCGGGCCACGTTGTGATGGGTAGTTAGGATCCCATGCCTGCTCGGTTAGGTACTGGCAAAAAGTGTTCAAACCTTCATCCATCCATGTCCATTGGCGCTCGTCGGAGTTTACGATCATCGGGAAAAAGTTGTGACCAACTTCGTGGATGATAACGCCTATCATACCATTCTTGGTAGCTTCACTGTATGTGCCATCCTTTTCGGTACGGCCATAGTTAAAGCAGATCATGGGGTACTCCATACCGTTTGATGCCTCAACAGAAATGGCTACCGGGTATGGGTAAGGGAATGTATGTTTTGAATAAGTGCGCAGGGTATGTGCCACTACTTTGGTAGAATAACGGCGATATAAGCCATAAGCCTCGGGGCCGTAGTACGACATCGCCATTACCTTTTTGCCGCCATCTATCTTGGTCGACATGGCATCCCAAACAATACGGCGCGAACTTACCCATGCAAAATCGCGAACGTTCTCTGCATGAAAACTCCATGTTTTGCGGGCAGTTGAGTGGCCTTTCATTAGCTGTTTAACCTCGTTCAGGTTTACCACCTCAACAGGCTGCGTGGCGTTTTGGGCATCATTCCAGCGTTTTAATTGCGCTGCGGTAAGTGTTTGCGCATAGTTGCTGCATTGCCCTGTACCACCAACTACGTGGTCGGCAGGTACGTTAATGTTTACTTTAAAATCGCCAAAGGCTAAAGCAAATTCACCGCGACCGGTAAATTGTTTGTTTTGCCACCCCTGGAAATCGCTGTAAACGGCCATACGCGGGTACCACTGCGCCATGGTGTACAGGTAATTGCCATCCTCGGGAAAAAACTCGTAGCCGCCACGGCCACCAATGGTTAACCTGTCAGATATATTGTACCACCAGGCTATTTTAAAGCGGAACTTTTGGCCCGGCTGTAAAGTAGCAGGCAACTCCACACGCATCATGGTTTCGTTTATGGTGTAGGTAAGCGGGTTACCGTTAATATCCTTTATGCTTACAATATGATTGCCAAGGTCAAGGTTATGGCCCATTATGCCCTGTAACTGGCGCAAGCTCATTTTGCTTTGCATTTTGCTCTCGTCAAACTTAGCGCTTTCGGCATTTTTTTTATGCTCGTTCTCGTCTAACTGTAACCAAAGGTAGGTTAGCGGGTCGGGAGAATTATTGGTATAGGTGATGGTTTCGGTACCGTCTAAACGTTGCTTGTCATCATTAAGCGTTGCGGTGATATCATAATCGGCCTTTTGCTGCCAGTACTTTGGCCCCGGCGCTCCCGATGCCGAGCGGTACTCGTTAGGGCCGGTGATCATGGTGCCCAACTGCTCAAATTTGTTGCCGTGGTTAGAGCCTGGGTTATTCTCGTTTTGCGCTATTACAGCGTTTGAAAACAATAAGCAAGGTAAAAGGTAGTAGTAAAGTTTCTTCATTTGAATTTTATTAATACAAAGCGTTCGATGCACATGATAAAAGCTATTCCAAATATAGCAGATGAAAGGAATAACACCCAATCGCGGCGGGGCATTTTAAGTAATTTTATGATTACATAAGCCAAAATAAGTACCGAAAGTACAATAAGCACCTGCCCAAACTCTAACCCAATGTTAAAAGCGAACAATTCTGCAGTGATATTGGTGCTGGTGCCCAGCAAGCTTTTCAGATAATTAGAGAATCCCAATCCATGTATCAGCCCAAATATCAACGCTAAAAAATAACTGAAGCGTACAGTTAATGCAGTCCTGTTTTTGTTGAGGATGTTTACCAAACTGGTAAGCACTATAGTAACCGGGATCAGAAATTCGATAAGTGATGTGTTAACTTTTACCACGTTTAAAACGCTTAACGCCAGTGTGATGGAATGCCCAATGGTAAAAGCGGTTACCAGCACCAGTACTTTACGCCAATCGGCTAACAGGTAGGTGCCGCAAAGTACAGTAACGAATAAAATGTGATCATAACCCTGCCAATCGCAGATGTGTTGCCAGCCCAGCTGGAAGTATAAGCCAAAATCCTGCATCGTTATTAATTAGCGATTAACAATAAAAATATCGTTTTTTGCGTAAAGATATATTTTACAGGCAATATGCTGCAGCTATTCATCCTTTGGTTCGGGCTTTTTCATCCCTTTTATGTAAGCGTTACGGAGATAAACCATAACCCCAAAACACATGCTGTTGAGGTAAGCTGCCGTATGTTTTATGATGACCTGGAACGGGCACTGGAGAAAGACAACAAAGTCCCCCTAAACATTGTAAGGCCCGCCGACAAAGCCCAGTTGAACCGCTTTATAAACGAATATGTAAAGAAACACCTGAGCATTAAGGCTGACGGCAAATTGCTAAACCTAAGTTATGTAGGATACGAAATACAGGAAGATGGCGCCTGGGCCTACTTTGAGGTGAAGGGCATATCAACCGTAAAAAAGATTGATATACATGACGATCTATTGAATGCCCAGCATGCCGAGCAAATAAACATGCTGCATGTTACCGTTGGCGGCCAGCGCAAAAGCACCAAGCTTGACGCGCCGGATGCGGATACGAGTTTTAGTTTTTAATTTGCCATTTGAGAATTTAGTTATAATTGTATATTTAACATTTATAATAATACATTTCTACTATGGCTCTTTTTATCGCAATTTTTAAAAACGCCCACAAATTTTTATTAACTTTTATAACAGTTGGCTTTAGCACAGTATTGTTTGCACAACAAGGCAGAACTGTAGCCGATTTTGACAAAGGTTGGCGGTTTCATTTAGGCGATGTAAGTAATGCCGAAAAGTTGGCTACCGCTGATAAAAGCTGGCGAGTTTTAAATTTACCGCATGATTGGAGCATAGAAGGACAATTTAGCAAAGATAACCCCGCAACTCCCGAAGGTGGCGCCCTGCCGGGAGGGATAGGCTGGTACCGTAAAACGTTCACCGTCCCGGCTTCGTCAAAAGGCAAAAAGCTGTATATCGATTTTGATGGCGTATATCAACACAGCGATGTATGGATAAACGGGCATCATCTGGGTTTCAGGCCAAACGGGTATATCTCTTTCAGATATGAGCTTACGCCATATTTAAATTTTGGCGGAACAAATGTTATTGCGGTTAAGGTAAATAATTCTGAACAGCCAAACTCGCGCTGGTACTCCGGCTCGGGCATTTACAGGAATGTGTGGTTGGTTACCACTAATAAAATTGCTATTGACCATTGGGGAACTTACATTACCACACCGCAGGTGAGCAATGAATCTGCCGATGTAGCTGTTCAGGTAAAGATCAATAATGCCGGTATTGCCAATGCCGCCCTTACCACCCGTGTTTATATTTATAATGCGGATGGAAAATTAGTTTCGGGAGGCGGGACCATACCTTCGGCTGCCAGACAGGGAGATACGGTGAGCATTTTAAAAACGACACTTAAGGTAAATAACCCGCATTTATGGTCGGTAGATAATCCTTACTTGTATAAGGTGGTAAGCAAGGTTTTTGACGGCAATAAGGTAGTTGATACCTACACCAATACTTTAGGCATCCGGTATTTTAATTTTGATGCTGATAAGGGTTTCTCGCTGAACGGTAAGCCTATGAAAATTCTGGGGGTTTGTGACCATCATGATCTGGGCAGTTTAGGCGCTGCAATTAATACACGCGCTTTAGAAAGGCAGCTGCAAATATTAAAAGCGATGGGTTGTAACGGTATCCGTACATCACATAACCCACCAGCTCCCGAATTGCTTGACCTTTGCGATCGTATGGGTTTTATTGTGATGGATGAAGCCTTTGATATGTGGAAGATGCAGAAAACCAAGTATGATTATCATTTATACTGGGACCAATGGCACAGGCGCGACCTGCAAGATCAATTGCTACGCGACCGTAACCACCCATCGGTATTTGTATGGAGCATAGGTAACGAAATTGGGGAACAATACAGCAAAACAGATACATCCGGCAGGAACATAGCACGCGAACTGGCGGGTATAGTCCGCTCAATGGATAACAGGCCAATAACTTCGGCTAATAACGATCCCAGTAAAAATAATAACCTTATTGCCTCGGGTGCGCTCGACCTGATCGGGTATAATTATCACGAATTTGATTATGCCAAATTTCATGAGCGGTTCCCGGGTAAAAAGTTCATCGCTACCGAAACTACGTCTGGTTTAGAAACACGCGGATATTATGAGATGCCATCAGACAGTATACGGATATGGCCGCCTCAGTGGGATAAGCCATTGATAAGAGAAGGCAACAATGTATCTGCCTATGACAATACAAGGCCGCCCTGGGGTTCAACTCATGAGGCCACCTGGAAGGTGATGAAAAAGTACGACCATCTATCGGGCATGTTTATCTGGACAGGTTTTGATTACCTGGGCGAACCAACGCCTTATAGCTGGCCGTCGCGCAGTTCTTATTTTGGTGTGATAGATCTGGCCGGTTTTCCTAAAGATGTTTATTACATGTACCAAAGCGAGTGGACGGATAAGCCTGTGCTACATATTTTTCCGCACTGGAACTGGGAGCCGGGCAAAATGGTTGACATATGGGCGTATTATAACAATGCAGATGAAGTTGAACTATATCTGAACGGAAAATCTGTTGGTATTAAAAAGAAAACGGGCGATGACCTGCACATAATGTGGCGATTGAAGTTTGAGCCGGGTACCCTTAAAGCCGTATCACGTAAAAACGGAAAAGTTGTATTAACCAAAGAGATAAAAACTGCGGGAGCGCCCGCTAAAATTGAACTAACCGCTGATAGAAGCAATATTAAAGCTGATGGAAAAGACCTGTCGTTTATTACTGTTAAGGTTTTAGATAAAGATGGTAACCTGGTACCGGATGCCGCTAACCGTATAAAGCTTACGGTTTTGGGCGGAACGCTCATATCTGTTGATAACGGCAACCCGGTTAGCCACGATAGTTTCAGGGCAAATAATGTGAAGGCTTTCCATGGCTTGGGACTGGCCGTTGTAAAAGGCAGGGAAACGGCAGGAAGCATCAGAGTTACTGCTACAGCAGCGGGGTTAAAGCCAGTTGTTGTTACATTGAATGCTAAATAAGGAGGTGACAGGTTTTCTGTCGCCGCAGGGTGTCTTTCAGAAAACGCTGCGAAGACTAAAAGACTTTGCCTGTGCAGGGTTTGGATTTAATGGTGACGTTATTTTGTCAGTAGCTTGATTATTAAAATACTTATTATCAGCTATTTGATTGTGTTCAAGATGGTGTTCACGGCAGTGAACGTGAACACTTACTCCGTTAGCACCGTAAATTTAAAGTCCAGCGGCTCAAAATTGCGGATGAGTTCGTCTATAAAGAGCTGGCCCCATTTCACGTAACTCAAACCAAAGTTTTCGGAACGTTCCTGCAGGCTGTTGTTTGGGAAAATGTCTTTTTTGATATGTTCTATCTGCTCCAGGCGGGTGTGGTAGTTGCGTTTTTCGGCCTTTACCATTTTCTTTTGTAGGTTATCTATAGCATGTTTTAAACGTGCCTGTATCGCTGCTGCCGATGGGGTAAGGGTGCTATCAATTTTATGCGAGCGCAGTTTTATCTTTTCAAAAACGCGTTCCAGTTCGCGCCATTCCTCGGCCAGGGTAAGGTCGTGATCGCTGTGTTTTTTTACCCAGCTGTTTTTGATCTCGTCGGCGCTTTTAAAGATCTCGGCAGGGGCAAGCTCCATGCTTTTTATTTTGGCCGCGGTCTCCTTACGGATAACAAGGCCGGAGTTACGCAGTATCAGGATAGGGAAATCTACCTTATAATAGTCAAAATTTGATTTAAGTTCCAGCCAGTAAACCACTTCGGCGCCGCCGCCCACGTAAGCAATATTTGGCAAAATGCACTCCTGGTATAAGGGGCGCATTACAACATTGGGACTAAACCTTTCGGGTGCTGTTTTAATTTCCTGTTTTAATTCAGCTTCGGTAAAGCTGATGTCTGTGTTCATTACGTTGTAACGGTCATTCTCAAAAACAAGGCGCTCACGCAGGTTATCTTTCAGGTAAAAGAAGTTTATTTCGCGCGGGTTTACTTGTATATGTACGCCGAGCTTTTGTAATTGCTCGTTAGCAGTTGTTATATTTTTAAAGCTATTCTGCTGAATGATATCCCGCTCCATAACAGGCGCGAAGGATTCTTTAAGGCGATGGTCGTCGGCGTCGATAATAAGCAGTCCGTAGCGGCCAAAAAGGGCATTCACCAGGTAGCGGGTTGCGTCGGCAAGCTTATCAAACTTGGTGTAGGCGGTTTCTACCATTTCGCCAAGTTCTGACGAGTGGCCATCTATGCCCAAAACACCTTTATATTGGTTTAGTGCCTGGCGCATAGTATCCGGATTGATCCGGCCTGTAGCGCCTGACGCTTCATACCACCAATGCACCTTTTTACCACCAATGTTAGTGTAGTTTATCTCGGCAAAATCATGATCTTCAGACGCCATCCAGTAAACGGGTACAAAATTTTTATCGGGGTGTGCTTCTTTCAGTTGCCTGCAGAGCTTTATAGCGGTAACTATCTTGTAGATAAAATATAGCGGACCGGTAAAAATATTTAGCTGGTGGCCTGTGGTTACGGTATAGGTATCGGGTAATTTAAGTAATTCGATACGTTTGCGTATGAAATCGGCAGCATCTAATTCAGGGATACCGTTTTGCGAGATCCCAAAATATTGCTCTGTTAAAACCTGTGCTAATAAATCGCGGTTGGCAATAACTTTTTTATGATCGAATAGTTCGGCAAAACCTTTAAGAGTGGGGCGGTGGCTGTAAAATGACCTTAGCTCCGGAACGTTTTCCAGATAATCAATAACCGTTTGGGAAAAATACCCGGTGTCTTTATAGTCAATACAGGCTGCGTCCATTTTTATTTACGATTGCAGATTTACGATTTTAGATTTTAGATTTTCCTAAACGTTAATCTGAATGTCGAAATTAGATTTTAAAATCTTATTAGCAACATGCTGCCTGCAAAATTGGTTTTATTTTACAATTTGTCCATAAAGGTCAAAATCTTCGGCAGTGTTGATCTTAACGTTAACAAAGGTGCCAACGGCAGCATAATCAATAGCCGCGTCAATTAAAACTTCGTTATCTACCTCTGGCGAATCATATTCGGTACGGCCAACAAAATAGCCGCCGTCTTTTTTATCAATAAGTACTTTATAGGTATTACCTATTTTTTCCTGGTTCTTGTCGAAAGAAATGCTTTGCTGAATTTCCATTATGGCATCAGCGCGTTCCTGTTTTACTTCTTCGGGAACATCATCAACCAAAGTATGGGCGTGTGTTTTTTCTTCGTGCGAATAAGTGAAACAACCCAGGCGATCGAATTTTGTATCTTCAACCCATTGTGCCATTTCTTCAAAATCCTGCTGGGTTTCGCCGGGGTAACCGGTTATCAGCGTGGTACGCATAGCAATGTTTGGCACGCGGTCGCGTATCTCATTAACCACATCAATGGTTTTTTGCTTTGTAAGCCCACGGCGCATTGATTTTAGCATGTTATCTGTAATGTGCTGTAAAGGCATATCCAAATACTTGCAAATATTATCGCGTTCGTTCATTACATCTAAAACTTCCATCGGGAAGCCAGAAGGGTAGGCGTATTGCATCCTTATCCACTCCACACCGTTTACATCGCTTAAGCGGCGAAGTAACTCGTCTAAATTGCGTTTACCATACAGGTCGAGGCCGTAATAGGTCAGGTCCTGTGCAATCAATATTAGTTCTTTTGTGCCATTCTTTACCAGGCTTTCGGCGTTCTTCACCAATTGGTCAATAGGCGTACTTACGTGTTTGCCACGCATTAGCGGGATGGCACAGAACGAGCATGGGCGGTTGCAGCCCTCAGCAATTTTAAAGTAAGCAAAATGTGAAGGAGTAGTTAGTAAGCGCTCACCAATCAGTTCGTGGCGGTAATCGGCGCCAATGCTATGCAGGATGTTTTGAAGGTCATTTGTGCCGAAATAAGCATCAATATTGGTGATTTCGGATTCTAATTCGGGCTTATAGCGTTCGCTTAAGCAACCGGTAACAATTACTTTGCCTACCTTACCCTGACCTTTAAGTTCACTGTATTGCAGAATGGTATCGATAGATTCCTGCTTTGCATTATCAATAAAACCACAAGTGTTTATTACGATGATATCATCGCTACGCATTTGCTGCGACTCGTGTACCACATCAAAGGCGCTGCCTTTAAGCTGGCCCATGAGTACTTCACTATCGTAAATATTTTTTGAACAGCCCAAAGTAACCACGTTTACACGGGGTTTACTGGTTAGTATCGGCTTGCTAATTGTTTTTGTCCTCATTGCTTTTTCACCCGCGTCATTCTCTTATTCCTTGCAATAACGCTTTATTAATTTTTTATTTAAACAGGCTATCTACAAACGCCTGTCTGTCGAATAGTTGCAGGTGTTCCATGCCTTCGCCTACACCTATATATTTTACCGGTATTTTAAACTGGTCAGATATTCCTATCACCACACCACCTTTTGCTGTGCCATCTAATTTGGTTAGTGCCAGGGCATTAACCGCAGTTGCTTCGGTAAATTGTTTGCATTGTTCAATAGCGTTTTGCCCGGTTGATGCATCCAGTACCAGCAATATCTCGTGTGGTGCGCCGGGGACTACCTTTTGCATCACATTCTTGATCTTGGTTAACTCGTTCATTAAACCAACCTTATTATGTAAACGACCGGCGGTGTCAATAATTGCTACATCGTCGCCATTGGCTACGGCCGATCGCAGGGTATCATAAGCTACAGATGCTGGGTCGCTGCCCATGGGCTGTGCCACCACCTTTACATCAACTCGTTTACCCCAAAGTTGCAACTGATCTACCGCCGCCGCGCGGAAGGTATCGGCAGCGCCTAATACTACCTTGTTGCCGGCCTGTTTTAATTTGTGGGCCAGTTTGCCTATGGTAGTGGTTTTACCCACACCGTTAACGCCAACAACCATAATAACGTAGGGCTTATGATCCCCATACTCAAAGTTCTGAAAATCGTTGCTGTTGTTTTCGGCAAGCAGCTGCTGTATCTCGTCTTTTAAAAGCTTATTAAGTTCGGATGTGTTAACGTATTTATCTTTAGCAGCACGGGCCTGTATACGCTCAATGATCTTTAGGGTGGTGCTAACACCAACGTCAGACGTTACCAGCACTTCTTCCAGGTCATCCAGCACATCATCATCAACGGTACTTTTACCGGCAATTACTTTGGTGATCTTGGAGAAGAAGTTGTCTTTTGTTTTTTCCAGGCCGATATCAAGCGCCTGCTGTTCCTGCTGTGTGGTTTCCTTTTTCTTGAAAAAATCAAATAATCCCATAAGTCAGATGTGCAGATTTTAAATGTGCAGATATGCAAATTAATAATTCTAATCGGGATGTTTGGATATTAGATGTCATTCGCGCATCATTATATCTGTACATCCGCCAGTAACAAAAAAAGCCCTCTCGTTGTGAACAAGACGGCTTTTATATTTTTATCAAAAGTAATTACAGTTTACCCGCAATAGCATCTTTAATGAAATCGTTAGCAACGATCTGCTCTTTGAATGAGTAAGCACCTGTACGTGGTGATTTATTCATCGTTATTACTTTTGAAAACTCTTTTCCTTTACCCTGTACTTTAAGGGTTGCAACTACTTTCTTTGCCATGTTTTTATGTTTTTATAAGTTGTGCTTACAACTGCAGATTAAATAAATATCCCCGCAATCTACAGCAATCAAGCTTAGATTATTTAATCTCTTTGTGTAAAGTTACTTTCCTTAAAACCGGGTTGAATTTTTTCATTTCCAGTCTTTCGGTAGTGTTCTTTTTGTTTTTGGTGGTAATATAACGAGACATACCCGGCATGCCGCTGGTTTTATGCTCTGTGCATTCTAAAATTACCTGAACTCTGTTGCCTTTCTTAGCCATTTTCTTTTATGTTTTGAGTTGCCTGCCAATTGTTAAGATATCACATCTTTAACCGTAGCCCCAACAATCTATTAATATTAAATAGAGCCTTTTTTAACAAACTTGTTGATACAAGCTGTAATACCGTTTTTGGTGATAGTTTTAAGTGCTGAAGTAGATACTTTTAGAGTGATCCATTTATCTTCTTCAGGGATATAAAACCTTTTAAGTTTTAAGTTTGGATAAAACTTGCGTTTAGTTTTAACGTTTGAGTTAGAAACGTTAAAGCCATTCATGTAGCCTTTTCCTGTTAAATCACAAATTCTTGACATGACAAATATTTTTTAATTCTCGTTCTTTTCCTAAAAAGAGTTTGCAAATATCAGGTTTTTAACTGAGATAGGCAACAGTGTTTTTAAAATATTTCAAAAAAGATTTAATAAGGTGAAAACAAGTATTTATCAAGGCGATAATTACTGTTTAATAATATGTTATTATTCTTTTAACGATGGTAATGCCTGCAATAGTGCCATCTTTTAAAGTGGTTGTTTCTTTCCGCTTTATCCAGTTACCCCGTGGGTCAAAAAGTAAGTAGTCAATCTTGATTTTACGATTAAGTGTAGTGCCAGTTTCATAGTCGGCAATCAGCGATAAGAGTTGTTGCTTATTGTACCCGTATGTTCTTCGCCACTCAATCTTTTTATCTGAATTGATTTTAATATACCCTGTTTTTTGAAATGAATCTCTGAATTGATATTGGATTTTATAAATGGTGTCTTTATCTACAACCGAATCACCTGTTTTTTTCATCCAATATGTATAGAACATATTTCCATCTTTATTAAAGGCGTCTATGCAAACTCTGTTAACTGTGTCTTTTGAAGGTTCATTAGTAAAATGTTCTTCATCTGAATAGTAAATTTTGAGATTAACAAGCCGGGTAATGTAGCTATAACTTCCCTTTTCCGGCTTCGCGTAAGGAGTGGTTTTACTGAAAATTTTTATGAATTTCTGATTACCGCTTTTTTTTGAGTAGATATTTTCGGCGATTGTTTTTGCCACACCATTAACCTGTTCATCTAAATCCAATTTAAGAATTTCCTGCGCACGAACTGCTTGTACGTAAATCAATAAAATTACAATTGATATTATCAGCCTATTTATTATCCGCATGGTATTAAATTATCATTAAATATAAAGGTTAACAGCATAACTGTACTCACTTAAAACAAAAATTACTAATTTACGCCTCCATTTATTATACTACCATGCAAGTAAAATCATTTGAAGAATACCAGCAGGTGTACCGCAAAAGCGTTGAACAACCTGAACAATTTTGGGAAGATATTGCCAACAATTTTTTATGGAGAAAGAAGTGGGACACGGTTTTAGACTGGAACTTTAAAGAACCAAAGATAGAATGGTTTAAAGGAGCCAAGCTTAACATTACCGAAAACTGCCTTGACCGCCATTTAGAAAAGAACGGCGATACCCCCGCAATTATCTGGGAACCAAATGATCCGGCAGAGCATCACCGTATTTTAACCTACCGCCAGCTGCATAGTAAAGTTTGCCAGTTTGCTAATGTGTTAAAAAACAATGGCGCTAAAAAGGGCGACCGCATTTGTATATATATGCCAATGGTGCCCGAACTGGCAATTGCTGTTTTGGCTTGCGCCCGGATAGGAGCGATTCACTCAGTGGTGTTTGGTGGTTTTTCGGCGCAATCAATTGCCGATAGGATAAAGGATGCCGAATGTAATATTGTGATAACTGCTGATGGCAGCTTCCGTGGTACAAAAGAAGTCCCGCTGAAATCAATTATTGACGATGCGCTGGTACAGTGCCCATCTATTAAAAGGGTTATTGTACTTACCCGCAGCCGCACGCCGGTATCTATGATAAAAGGCCGCGATGTATGGTGGGAAGATGAAGTGCAAAAAGTAGAAACGCAAGGAAATATAGAATGCCCCGCCGAAGAAATGGATGCAGAGGATATGCTGTTCATCCTGTATACATCGGGCTCTACAGGTAAGCCAAAAGGCGTTGTACATACCTGCGGCGGCTACATGGTATATACCGGTTATACTTTTAGTAACGCGTTCCAGTACCAGCCGGGCGAGGTTTATTTTTGTACGGCAGATATTGGCTGGATAACGGGCCACTCCTACATTGCTTACGGGCCGCTGAGCCAGGGCGCTACTACCGTATTATTTGAAGGCATCCCTACCTGGCCAAATGCCGGTCGTTTGTGGGATATTGTAGAGAAGTTTAAGGTTAATATATTATATACCGCCCCAACCGCCATCCGCTCGCTAATGAGCTTTGGTGATGATGTGGTAAAGGGAAAAGATTTTAGCTCGTTAACAAAACTGGGCTCGGTAGGCGAGCCGCTTAACGAAGAAGCATGGCATTGGTTTGATGAGAAGATAGGTAAAGGAAATTGCCCTATTGTTGATACCTGGTGGCAAACCGAAACCGGTGGTTTCATGATATCGCCTATTGCCAATATTACCCCTTTAAAGCCGGGCTACGCAACTTTGCCACTGCCGGGCGTGCAACCTGTGCTTATTGATGATACAGGTAAGGAGATAGAAGGAAATGGCGTTAGTGGTAACCTTTGTATCAAGTTTCCTTGGCCGGGTATGCTGCGAACTACTTATGGCGACCACGAGCGTTGCCGCCAAACTTATTTTGCTACTTATCCAAACCTATATTTTACAGGTGATGGCTGCCTGCGCGATGAAGATGGTTACTACCGCATTACAGGCCGTGTAGATGATGTGCTGAATGTATCGGGCCACCGTATAGGTACGGCCGAGGTAGAGAATGCTATTAATATGCACAGCAGTGTGGTAGAAAGTGCCGTAGTAGGTTACCCGCACGATATTAAGGGCCAGGGGGTTTACGCGTTTGTGGTTAGCCCCAACCTGCACGATGATCCTGAGCTTACCAAAAAAGATATTATGATGACCGTGTCGCGTATTATTGGTGCTATTGCCCGCCCCGATAAGATCCAGTTTGTAAGCGGCCTGCCAAAAACACGCTCGGGTAAAATTATGCGCAGGATCTTAAGGAAGATAGCCGAAGGCGATACCTCTAATTTAGGCGATACCTCTACCTTACTTGACCCTGCTATAGTAGATGAGATTAAGCAAGGGGCTTTGTAGAACTAAGAGACAAGATGGAAATAGACCTTACAAATTCTGAGTTATTTAAAAGTTTTGCGGAATTTGAACAGGAGGAATTACACATCGATTTGCATACTGAATTTGATTGTGACGCTATTGATTTTTCAAGTTCTAAAAAGCAATTAAAGCTTTCGTTTAAACCTAACAAGTATTGTAAATGTGAGGTGAAAAGCGTCGAAGTCGTATTTGACGATTGCACTATCGAACGTTATTGTTCCAAATTCGATAGAACAAACACTGATTCAGGTACGCTTGATATAATGTATAGGGGAAGATTTGAGATAGGTAATGACGAATTAGGAGAGATATCACGTGCCGGACTTTATTATTACTATATAAACTTTTTGCCTGATGTAGACTTTGAGCTTTTTGCAAGAAGTGTTAAAGCGAAAGTTAATTTAATCTAAACTAAGAACGTTTTGGCTTGTTAATCTTATACATCTAAATAGGAGAATAAATTATGGATAAGTTAGAATTAAAAGGCGGTTGGAACGAGTTGAAAGGGAAAATAAAACAAGCTTACGGCGATTTAACCGATGACGATCTGGCCTACGAAGAAGGCAAGGACGACGAAACACTTGGCCGCCTGCAACAGAAAACGGGCAAAACCCGTGAAGATCTGGTGAAATGGATCAATAGCTTATAATTTGAAAAAGAAAAGGCCTCATTTAAATGAGGCCTTTTCTTTTACTCCAATTTGTCGTCCTTCACTGTCGTTACCCATGACAATTTTAGTAAATGGCTTGAAAAGTGTTCACGTTCACGGCCGTGAACACCATTGTGAACGCATAAATAACTGATAATGATCAATTTAAAAATACGCTACTGACGAAATAACGTCACCATTAAATCCAAACCTGGCACAGGCAAACATGCAAATAATATAGTCGGTCACGCCCCCTGCAAAGGCCTGTCAGTGCACCTTCAAAGGCCACGGCATTTGATAACTCAGCATGACAAAAGATTAAAATCCATACTTAGCGCGCCATTTGGTTTTGATATCGGCACGGGCCTGGATAAATTCTTTATCGGTGCCTTGTGCAATGGCGTCAATGGGTAAACGTAAAGGGCGGGTACCTTTTTCCATTTCAACCAATTTTAATACACCATCGGCAATAACCTGAGGATCCATTTTAAACTCGGCCATTTTGCTGAAGAACGCACCACCTAATTGATTGAATTTTTCGGTAGCAGCATCGCCGTAAGCGGCAACAATATCTTCCCTGTCGGCATTGATGCCTGTTTTAACACCACTGTTCATTTCAGTAGGATAAACGCCTGGCTGGATACTTACGTTCTCAATGCCGTATTCTTTTAACTCTTCCTGTGCGCCTTCGGTAATGCTTTCTACCCCAAATTTTGAAGCCAGGTAGGGGATCATAAATGGCACTGTAAATCCGCTTGCGCCAGATGTAATATTGATGATCAACCCGTTCTTTTCGGCACGCATGCCTGGTAAAACGGCCAAATAAGTGCGTAATACACTGTACAGGTTTACATCCATCATTTTTTTGAATTGCTCAACTGAATAGCCTTCCAATAAACCATAACCGGCCATGGCGGCGTTGTTTACCAGTACATCTATTTT
>NZ_JAQBOI010000263.1 GCF_028288105.1 Mucilaginibacter sp.
AAAAAGATATGCTTTACGCCGGTTTTATAATTTATCCAGTTGGTACGCAAACCCTCGGCCGAGAGCACCGGCCCCATGTATTGCCCAAACGCGGTCCAAAATGCTTGTTTTAATTGCGATGCCTGCTCTTTAGTATACATATTATTTAAAGTACGTTGTCATTTCGAACGATAGTGAGAAATCTTGTTCGAAATGAAAGTTCGCCACCTATCATTTGAACAAGATTTCTCCTCGTTCCTCGTTCGAAATGACATAGTGTTATTTGTTGATTGTAAAAGGCATTGTTACCTTTTCATCCTGCGAGTTACTACCCAGGATTAGTTTATAATCGCCCGGATAAACCTTCCATTTGTTTGTCTTTAGATCCCATTTTTGTAATTCTTTAACGGGAATTTTAAGGGTAACAATCTTCTCGCCGCCTTTATTAACGCTAACCCGTTTAAAAGCTTTTAACTCTTTTAAAGGCATGCGGTTTATCTGCGGATATTGGATGTAGGCTTGCACAACTTCGTCGCCATTAAAATTGCCCGTATTTTTGATATTTACATTAACGGTTATCGTATCGGCAGTTTTGTAGCTGTTTTTGAATATATTGTTTGGTTGATAACTGAACTGGGTATAGCTCATTCCAAATCCAAAAGGGTATTGCACCGGGCCATTGTAATAACGGTAGGTGCGGCCTTTCATGTTATAATCTTTATAATCGGGTAGGTTGCTTAACGATTTGTAAAAAGTAACCGGCAAATGCCCGGATGGTGATACATCGCCAAACAAAATATCGGCCAGCGCATTGCCGCCCTGCTCGCCGGGGTACCAGGCTAAAATAACGGCATCAGCGTAAGGGGCAATGGCTTCTATATCTACATCGCTGCCGGCGGTTATTACCGCTATTATAGGTTTCTTAACCTCCTTACGTAGTTTTTTTAAGTAAGCGATATGGCTTGCGGGTAAACTGATATCCAACCTGTCGCCACCACCCGGCGCCAAAAACGCGTCTCCTTCTTCACCTTCATTAACAGGGGATAGGCCAAGTACAGCAACGGTAACATCTGCATTCCCGGCAGCCCAAATACCACCAAAATGTGTGGTGTCTCTATTATCGGCACCTAAATCATATTCTACTCGGGTTGCCGGGCCAACTGCGGCGGTTATGCCCTCCACAAAATTGATGATCTTGCTGGTGCCGTGATAGTTACCAATCATGGCATCGTACGAAGTTGCGTTGGGGCCTACAATCATTATACTGCTGTATTTGCTTTTGCTAAGCGGCAGCACATTGCCTTCGTTTTTTAGCATTACCATACTTTGTTGTGCCACCTTACGCGCAAGATCAATATGCGGGGCGTTGTGCACACTATCGGCACCGTAGCTATGGTAGGGGTTTAAATTACGATCGTCATAAAAACCCAATTTAAATTCGGTACGTAATATGGCTGATAGGGCTTTGTCGATATCGCCAACTTTCAACAAGCCCATTTTCACCGCCTTCATTACTTCACCTTGCAGCAGGGTAGAACAATCCAGATCAACGCCTGCCTTGATAGCCGCTGCAGCCACATGCACAGCATCAGGCATTACTTTATGGCGCAGATAAATATCATCAAGTGCGCCACAATCGGTAACTACATGGCCCTTAAAGCCCCATTCTTTGATCAGGATATTGCTGAGCAGCGTATTGCTTGTGCAGCAGGGCTCGCCGTTTACCCGATTGTAGGCACACATTACACTTTCCACACCGCCATCAACCAAATGCTTAAAGGCGTACAGGTAAGTTTCGCGCAGGTCTTTCTCGTCTATTACGGCATTAAATTCGTGGCGGCCAGCTTCCGGGCCGCTATGTACGGCGTAATGTTTGGCGGTTGCACTGGCCTTTAAATAATGCGGGTCATCGCCCTGCAAACCTTTTACAAAAGCGCCCCCCATACGCGAGGTTAAGAAAGGGTCTTCGCCGTAAGTTTCTTGTCCGCGGCCCCAGCGCGGGTCACGGAAGATGTTGATGTTGGGAGTCCAGAAGGTAAGCCCCATATATTGCAGGTGCCTGTCTTGCGCTATAGCCAGGTTGTATTTTGCACGTGCTTCGGTAGATATTACGGTAGATACCTGTTTGAGCAGGTCATCATTAAACGTTGCCGCCATACCAATAGCCTGCGGGAAAATGGTTGCTTCGCCGGCACGGGCAACGCCATGCAGGGCTTCGTTCCACCAATTATACGCAGGGATATCTAAACGGGGCACTGCTTTGCTGTTGTAGCCAAGCAGGGATACCTTTTCTTCTAAGGTTAAACGGGATACCAGGTCTTTTACCCGTAAGTTTATAGGCTGTTTACTGTCTTTATAAATTATGTTTTGCTGCGCGGATGCAATTATCGGCACAAATAACAACAGAAATAGGTAGCGGGAAACTCTCATAATTATATTGGTAAATGATGGGATTAAACATAAAAAGAAATTAGCCGTACCTGAAATTATTTCTACTTAAAAAATCAAGCTATTTTAAAAACGTTTACTTTAGCAATTGATACCATCAACCCTGAATTATATGAAATACTTATTGCTGCTGATATTTTTGCCATTAGCAACCTTTGTTGCCCTTGGCCAGCCTGCACCAAAGCCTTATGGCCC
>NZ_JAQBOI010000289.1 GCF_028288105.1 Mucilaginibacter sp.
TAGTATTATTGTTGCAGCCGGTAATTTGTTAGCTTTACAATTAATATAGTATTTTAGCTATCTGAGAATTGCCCCCACCAGTACACAATGTCAAAGAATAAGTTACCTACTATTAAAGAAATAGCCAAGCGGCTTAATGTATCTGCATCAACTGTATCAAGGGCGCTGCACGATCATCCGAGCATTGGGTTGGTAACCACTATGCGCGTACATAAAGTGGCTAAAGAACTGGGCTACGAAGCCAATAAAATGGCTATCTATTTTAAAGAACGCAAAACCTATACCATAGGTGTTATTATTCCAGACCTATCTGAACCATTTTTTTCTGCCGCGTTAACCGGGGTTGAGGATGCGGCCGAAGCCAGCAACTACAACGTTATTATAGGCCAGTCGCTTGATAATTTTGAGCGAGAAAAAAAGATAGTGGAGAACATGAAAGACCACCGGGTTGATGGCGTGCTTGCATCGCTCACCAAAGAAACATCTACTTACGAACATTTTGATAGCCTGAAAAAGTATAACATCCCTGTAGTATTTTTTGATAGGGTGCCAAACCGCAAGGATATTAATTATGTGGCCTGTAATTTGGTTTCGGGCATGCTGCAGGCTATCACTAAGCTGGTTGATATTGGCCATACCCGTATTGGCCTTATAAATGGCCCAGCCAAGCTGGCAGCAACCTTGCAACGGCTGGAGATCTATTTCAGATGTTTGAAAGAGAACAACCTGCCGGTAGACCAGGACATTATCGTATCTACAACACTGGGCAAAGCAGACAATGTTAAAGCGATAGATAAACTGCTTTCGCTTGATGAGCCACCCACCGCAGTAATTGTATTTAACGACTATGTTTTACTGGATTGCATAGCTACTGTTAAAGCCGCAGGATTAATTGTTAATAAGGATATCAGTTTCATCAGCTTTGCTAACCTACCCATTTGGGAGTACATGGATAGCGTCCCCCTGGCATCAATAGAGCAGTTTGCATATAAGCAATCATCTATGGCAGCCGGCTTCCTTTTCGAGTTGATAAACAATGCCGAAAAACCCAATGCAATAGATATCCCCCCCTTGCAACATATCATCGATTCGGAGATGATTGATTACACTCCTGCCAAATAATCATCTTTTCTTTTTGACTACGCAAGCATTTTATGGTGTTTGTGTGTCAAAACAGCCAATAATAATCTGTAAATCAGCGTATAAGTGAATTTTACGCAACCGTTTGCGTGAAAATAGAACAAACGATTGCGTAACCCGTGCAAACGATTGCGTAGCTGCGTTTTAATTTTCCGGCCCGGTCGCCTCCTTTCGTTAATAATAATTTTACATCATTTTTACAATAACTAAAAACAACTATGCTAATCATTAACTAACTAACAGAATATGACCAGGAAAATTCTACTCATCTGTTCTTGCGCTCTTTTATTTTGCCTTAAAGGATTTTCGCAATCCTTGCCGGTAACGGGGCGTGTTGTAGCAGCGCTTGACAAGCAACCAATGGCCGGTGTAACCGTTTCGGTTAAAGGTACTTCTAACGGTACCATGACCAAAACCGACGGAGGTTTTACCCTCAATGTCCCGGCAGGAAAATCAATTTTAACAATTAGCTTTATTGGTTACATCTCAAAAGATGTAGAGGTAACCGGCGGCCAAACCAATGTACAGGTTGCGTTAGCCGAAGACATACAACAACTAAACGATGTTGTTGTGGTAGGTTACAGCAGTAAAAAACAAAGCGAATTAACCAGCGCGGTTACGGTGGTATCGGCCAATAAACTAAAAGATGTTACCGCAAACAATATTGGCACCATGCTACAGGGTAAGGTAGCCGGTTTACAGGTAGTGAACAGCTCTGGTGCGCCGGGTTCGGCAGCCGAGATAAGGCTGCGTGGTGTATCATCAGTAAACGCTAACCAAAGCCCGCTTTTTGTGGTTGATGGTATTATTGGCGGTAACTACGACCCTAACGACGTGGAGAGCATCACTGTATTGAAAGATGCCGGTGCTACCGCTTTATATGGTTCGCAGGCAAACGCGGGTGTTATCATTGTAACTACCAAAAGCGCTAAACAAGGCGAAACAAGGTTCGAGGCTAAAATATCAACGGGTTTCAGGACTGCCGATTTTGGTAAAATGAATCTGATGAACAGCAATCAGCTGTATGATTATCAAAAAGAATTTTACCGTGATTACATTGTAGGTGCGCCTGATAACTCTTATAAGATCGACCTTGTTAAATTTTACGCAGAACGCCCTTTATCATTGCGTAACCAGGATTATAACTGGTCTAAAGAGTCGTTTAAATCGGCACCTGTATATAATTTCTATCTATCTGCCAGCGGCAAAACAGAAAAGAATGATTACTACGTAGGTGCATCATACTATAAAGAAAAAGGTACTTTCGTCAATACCAATTTTGAACGTGTTAACTTACGTGGTAATTCAACCTACCATTTCTCTAAAAAGCTGGATGTAACTAACAACATTAACTTAAGTGCATCGCAGGGCAAAAGCTACGATTACATGGATGTGTACTATTCATTCCTGAACATGCCTTGGGATAATCCTTATGATGCAAACGGCCAGCCAATTTATGTGGATGGTAACTCTACCTTTAAATGGTGGTCAAGGGATAAGATCAATCCTCTCAATACTGTGCAAAACTCAGATCACTCTTACAAAGGTTTTGATGTGAATTACGATCTGGGTATCAATTACCATATCACCAACTGGTTAACATTTGCCAGCACCAACAGGGTATCTGCATCATTTAACAAAGGCAGCAACTATGTATCGCCTTTAGCCGCGGGTACTTACCATGGTACAGGTTATATTGATGAACTAAACACCCTTAACTACGGTCTCATCAGTAACCAGTTATTTAAATTCGATTTTAGGATGGGCGACCACAGCATAAACGGTTTTGTGGGTGGCGCATTTGAAAGCAGCAGGAATGAATACTCTGGCGCATCTGGTAAAGGTTTACCCGAAGGTTTGAACGTATTAAACGTAGTATCAAACAACCAACTGGTGAATGGCTATTACAACAAATATATCCTGCAGTCATTATTATCACAGGTAAACTATAATTATAAAGAAAAATACTTTCTGTCTGGTTCATACAGGTATGATGGTTCATCTAACTTTGCACCAAGCAAACAATACGGTGGTTTCCCATCAGTATCAGCAGCTTGGTTAGCCAGCAAGGAAGATTTCCTTGCAGATAACAGCATCATCAATAACTTAAAAATTAGAGGTAGCTACGGTTTAACCGGTACGCAGGATATTGGCGCATCACGTTACCTGGGGCTATTCTCTTTAACTACGCAGTATAACTCTTTAGTAGGTGCGGTACCTTACCAGTTGGCAAGCCCTAACTTAACCTGGGAAAGCAAACGCCAGATAAATGCCGGTGTAGATATTGGTTTATTTAAAAGAGTAAATTTAACTGTGGATGTTTACCGTAACGATACTAAAGACCTGTTGCTGCAGGTATCTCAACCGCTTTCGGTTGGTTTTGAAACCAAGTGGGAGAATGCCGGTACGGTTATCAACAAAGGTATTGAGTTGGGAATTAACTCAACCAACATCAAAACAAAAGATTTTGAATGGAATACCGATTTTACTATCAACTTTAACAACAACAAACTATCAGGTTTTCCTTCGGATATTATCAAGACCGGATCTTGGAGCATATCGCAGATCTACCGCAACGGTGGTAACCTGTTTGAGTTTTACATGCCAAAATGGCTAGGTGTTGATGCACAAACCGGCGCCCCTGTTTGGGAAAAACTAATCTATAATACACAAGGTAAGGCAGTAGGCAGCGAAAAAACATCAGACTACGCGCAGGCTACCAACCAGGAAGTTGGTTCGGCATTGCCTAAATACCAGGGTGGTTTTAATAACAGCTTTAGGTATAAAAACTTTAACTTAAGAGTTAGTACTTACTTTAACTACGGTAACAAAGTGTTTAGCAATAACTTAAGGTTTATGATGAACGACGGGCACGAGCCGTACTACAATCAGATACAATTACCTGCTGGCGCTAAAATATGGAGCGGCCCGGGCGATACACAGGCTACAGAGCCAAGCCCGCAAAACTCGGCTAACTCTACCGAAACATCAACCCGTTACTTAAAAGATGGCAGCTATTTCACTATCAGGAACATTGCTTTCAATTACACCCTGCCAACCGCATGGGCTAGCAAAATAAGCATGAAGGGCGTGAGCGTTGGTGTAACTGCCGATAACGTTGTTACGTTCTCAAACTTCCTGGGTCAGGATCCGCAAACTACTATTACACCGGGCAGTTTTGCAACCCCTGGCGTTTCCGACTTTAAGTATCCAAACAACCGTCAGTATTTGTTAACCGTTAATTTTAACTTTTAAACAGGCTGCAGCCTATTAAAACTAAGTATATGAAAAAGAAAATATTCACCTTCATTACCCTTATGGTTGTTGCAGCAAGCAGCTGTAAAAACCTAAACGTTTCCCCAAGTGATGCCATTAGTACTAACACGCTGGTTACCACAACCGATGGTTTAACCAACGCGCTTAACGGTGCTTACGCATTATTAAAAGACCATATTGAGTTTAACGGTACGGTAGATCAGAACAACATGTACCTGCGCCAGTTTTATCACCTGAGCGACTTTGCCAGCGATGATATTGTTTGCGGCCAGGTAACTACCGACCCTTTGTATTATAGCTTTAGCCTTGGCCACACGCCATCACAAGGCAACACCAGGTATTATTGGTATGTATCGTACAAAATTATTACCGGTGTAAATACTGTTATTGATGCGGTAGAAAAATCAGGCAAAACAGATGCAACCACCAATCAGTTACTGGGCGAGTGCTACTTTTTACGTGCGTTTTGCCACTTTAACCTGGTAAGGTTATTTGGCCAGCCATACAGCGTTGACCCTAATGCCCCAGGTATAATTTTACGTACTAACTTAACTGATCCGGCTAAAAAGGCGAGGTCAACCGTAAAAGAGGTTTATGATTCTGTTATTGCCGATGCTGAAAAAGGAGCAACTTTAATGACCCAGCCACGTGGTGTACAATATGCTTCGCAAGAGGCCGCATGGTCATTACTGGCACGTGTTAACCTTTATAAAGAGGATAATACAAAAGCTATTGAGTACGCTAACAAAGTAATTAATTCGGGTAAATTCACTTTAGCAACAAAAGCTACCTACCCAACAATGTTTGCCAATGCAACCACAAGCCCCGAAACTATTTTCTGCATCGCTTTTACCCAGGTAGATGATTACGGAAAATTTGGTTCTATCGCATCTATGATCTACTCAGACGGTAACTCGGGCTGGGGCGAAGAATATGCGTCATCATCTTTACGTGCTGCAATGGCCCCACACCCCGAGGATGTTCGCTGGTCATACATTGTGCCTTTGAAGGATGGTAATGGCACAGTACAAAAGAAAAATGGTATCGAGGTTTACTACATCAGTAAATTCTCTTTCCAGGGAGGACTGCCCAACCTAAGCTCGCCAATCATGTTCAGGCTGGCCGAATTGTATTTGATCCGTGCCGAGGCCGAAGCTAAAACAGGGGCTACCGCTGCCGCGCTTGATGATGTGAATATGATCCGTAAAAACCGTGGTTTGGAGGGCTCACTTATTACAACGGTACCAAGTGGCAGCACACTCTTAGATGTAGTTTTAAATGAGAAACGTATAGAGATGGCATTTGAAGGCCATCGCACTTACGATGTTTTCCGTAACAAGAAAACGCTTAGCAAGGCATACTGGGGCTATCACCTGGCGGGTTTAAAAGAGACCGACATTGATCTGTCAAAAACACCAGCCGGTTATCCAAATCTAACAGTTCCTTACACCAATCCGCGGATAATTTATTACCTGCCAATTGACGAGATACTAAGTAACCCGTTAGCAACACAAAACCCATAATTTAAATTATCAAACAGTAATATTAAATATAAATTGATATGAAAAAATTAAAAGCTTACATGTTCTTGCTATCGGTAGCTATAGCAAGTACGGTATTCAGCTCTTGTAAAAAGGACAGCACCGCAATAAAAACGGACCTGCTGTATGACGTAGCTGTTGACGGTGCTACCGCAACCTTTACGGTAAAAACCACGGGTGTAACCGGTTACAAATGGGATTTTGGCGATGGCGTAACTTCAACAGAGGCTAATCCGTCGCATACATATCCGGGTAAGGGTAAATATGTGCCAACATTAACAGCATCTGTAAATGGTAAAGCTACCGAAGCATCAACCGTATTACGTATAGCCAAAACATCACCGGTGAAGATCAATGATAATTCGCTTGATGATTGGGCAACTGTTACCAAAAATGTGGTTACACTGGGCCCTAAAAAAGGGGTATTTAACAACGTAAAGTTTGATTATGATGGTAACTACGTGTATATGTATGCCGAAATGACTGGTAAAAAATCAGATGCTGTTATTTTTGACTTCTATGTTGATTCTGACAATAACGCAGGCACCGGGTTGTTAACCGGCACTTTCCCTGATGGGGGGTATGATATATTGCTGGAAGGTCAACTACTTACCGCGGGTTTAGATATATTTTATCACAATAGCCCAAACCAAAACGCATTCTCTTTCGATCCGCAATCTATAGCCGAGGCTTACACAGTGGGTACAGTTAAAGAAGAAGGCGGCGTAGTGAAGTTTGAAGTGCGTATTGCGCGTGGCAAACTAAAAGGTTTAACAGGTTCAGGTTTGCGTATTGCTATACAGGCCATTAAAAATGATTGGTCGGTGGTTTTAGGTAATGCACCTGATGAGGGAGCTTCGAGTTTCTTCTTAGACATGAGTGAATAGGTTTAATTGGTTTATATCTGTTTAAAGCTGTAAGTAAAAATATATATCGGGGTGCTTTATGATAAAGAATTCAACTACTGATCAATTGGCCAACGGGCGTTTAGTATCGTTAGATGTTATGCGCGGCATGATCATGATACTGCTTTGCGGCGAAAGCTGCATGCTTTACGAAGCAATAAGGCACATTGATCCGGCTAAGCCTATGGGCGGATTGATCAACCAATTCTTTCACCATCCATGGCACGGGCTGCATTTCTGGGATTTAGTTCAGCCTGCATTTATGTTCATGGCGGGCGCCGCGATGTATATTTCTTACAGCCGTAAATTAGACAAGGGCATAAGCTGGAATAATAATCTTCGCCATGTATTAATAAGAAGCTTAAAGCTTTTTATATGTGGTACAGCCCTGCACTGTGTTTACGCGGGTAAACCGGTTTGGGAACTTTGGAACGTGCTTACGCAATTATCGTTCACAACCATTGTAGCTTATTTGATAATAGAAAAATCGTACACCTGGCAATTGGTTTTCGCCCTGGGCCTATTAATACTTACCGAAGTTTTATACCGCACTGTACTGATGCCCGGTTTCGACCAGCCATTTGTAGAAGGGCACAACTTTGGTTCTTATGTTGATACCCTGCTCATGGGCAAAATAAACAGCGACGGATGGGTAACCATTAATTGCATCCCAACAGCGGCGCATACCATTTGGGGCGTGCTGGCGGGTAAGCTTTTAATATCAAACAAAACCATTAACTATAAAATAAAGGCTTTGGTTATTGCCGGTGTTGTTGCCCTTATCATTGGCTTCGGGTTGGATCTGTCTGGTATAACACCTATTATCAAACGTATAAGTACAAGCTCGTTCGCATTTGCATCGGTAGGGTGGGTGTTGCTGATATTGGCCGCTGTTTACTGGCTGGTTGATGTAAAACGTAATATCAAATATGCCTGGGTCTTCACCGTAGTAGGTATGAACGCCATATTTATCTACCTGTTCTTTGAAACGGTAGGTGTGCAATGGGTAAACCATGTAGTGGCTATTTTTACTGGGGATATGCTGCAATTGTTCTTAAATGTTCCGCATAATATAGCAGCGCTAATATCGGCTTGTGTCACCTTAGTCGTTGAGTGGGGCTTGTGTTATTGGCTTTATAAACGAAGCATCTTTTTTAAACTTTAATAAAAACCTCTACTAAAATCAGTTAATTATGATAAGGAAATTTACAGGGTATGCCCTTGGCATGGTCTTAGCAGCCATACTGCTCTCTTTTTCGTGCAACAATAGGGATGCAGGCCTGATAAAGGTTGAAAAGGTAAACGTTACTTATACCGAAAGCGGGGAAGACTTCCCAAATCCGGAGCGTGGCTTTTATCGCTACTCTGAGGTACATTCAAGTAACTATACGGTATTAAATGCCGACGAGTTGAAGGGATATCGTTCGCCGCAGTCTATAGAAAGCGCTAACTACCAGGTAACAAGCACACTGGTTTTCAGGTATTATGTTTTAGATGATGTGGTTAACACCGCAATATCTGCAACATTCTTAACCAACATAAAAAAGGACTTTGAGGCTGCACGCGCTGCAGGTGTTAAAATTATCCCGCGCTTTGTATACACCGCGACTGCAAAACCGGGCAATTGCCCCGAAGGGTTTATTTGTCCGCTATATGGCGATGCGCCAAAGGCAATCATCCTTAACCACATTGCACAATTAAAACCCATCCTGCATGATAATGCAGATGTTATAGCTTGCGTGCAGTTGGGCTTCATAGGTGTTTGGGGCGAGCAATACTATAGCGACTTTTTTGGGGATGCCTCAAATAATGGCAACCAGGATCATAAGCTGACAGACAACAATTGGAAAGACAGGATAGAAGTTATCAAAGCCATGCTTGATGCTGTACCTGCCGATAGGATGATACAATTGCGTTACCCGCAGTTAAAGCAGCGTTATATTTATGGTGTTAACGCACCGCTGACATCGGCACCTTTAACTGAGAGCGGAGCTTTTAACGAAACCGACATTGCACGTTTAGGTTACCATAACGATTGCTTTATGGCAAGCAGCAATGATTTTGGTACGTACGAAGATTATGGCAACAGTTCAACCCCACGCACGTCTGACGGTACGGTATTAAACACTTTAAAAGATTACTTTAAAGCGGATAGCAAATTTGTAGTTGTTGGCGGCGAAACCTGCTCTGACGATTATAGCCCTACTAACGATTGCGAGCCGGCCGGCAAAGCTCAGGCAGAATTTGCATCGCTGCATTACAGTTTTATTAATGCCCATTACAACACCGCCGTTAATAACGATTGGCAGGATGGTGGTTGTATGGATAACATTAAACGTAACCTGGGTTATCGCTTTGTATTGCAAACCGCCGCACTGCCCGATAATACTATTAAAGGAACGGTTATGAACATTACCTTAAACCTTAAGAATGTGGGTTATGCATCGCCCTATAACAAACGCACGGTGAAGCTGATACTGCGCAATACCAAAAGTGGCGAGGTTAAATCGTTCGACCTGGCAACAGATGTAAGGAAATGGTATTCGGGAGATGTAAAGGTTACCGAAGGCGTACAAATACCTGACGATTTCCCGGCAGGCGATTATGAAATGCTGCTTAGCCTGCCAGATGCTTATGCAAGCATCGCAACCAAGCCCGAATTCAGCATCCGTTTGGCTAACAACGATGTTTGGGAAGCCGCTACCGGTTACAATAAATTAAACCATACTGTAAAAGTTAATTAATAATAAGCTATAGATGATCAAGGCCTTTAAAATATGTTTGTTTTTCACAGTGATGTTATGCACCGCAGGTGCACAGCTTTACGCGCAAACAAGCGTGGCAATTAAAGATGGCGAAAAATGGTACGGCGGCGCGGTAAACGAAGCCCACCTGATGCCTTTTAAAGATGGCTACAGCCTGGATATGTATGGCGATACCCGCGGTAATCAGGCTGTGCCGCTGCTGGTATCTACCAAAGGCAGGTTCATCTGGAGCGAGGAACCTTTTAAGTTTACGTTTGAAAAGAACAAGCTGGTTATCAGCAACGCAAAAAGCGCGTTAACAATAGATTCGGCCGGGAAGAATTTACGCGAGGCATTTAGCAATGCGTCAAAACGTTTCTTCCCGTCAAAAAATAAACTGCCCGATACCTTGTTGTTTAGCAAACCGCAATACAATACCTGGATAGAGCTGGTTTATAACCAAAACCAAAAGGACATCTTAAGTTATGCCAGGGCGATTATTGACAACGGTTTCCCGCCGGGGGTAATTATGATAGATGATAACTGGGCCGATTATTATGGCAGGTTTGATTTCCGCTCGGATAGGTTTGCCAATGCTGCCGCAATGGTAGATACCCTGCACAGTTTAGGTTTTAAAGTAATGTTATGGGTTAGCCCATTTGTATCGCCGGATACTGAAGTGTTCAGAGAATTGCTTGCTAAAAAGTTATTGCTATTTGATAACGGAGGCGATGCTACTAAGCCTTGGGCAAAGGCAGAGAAACCGGCTATTATTTCCTGGTGGAACGGTTATAGTTCGGTACTTGATTTTACAAACCCCGAAGCTATGCAATGGTTCCATGGCCGTTTAGATCACATGGTAAAAACCTACCACCTGGATGGCTTTAAGTTTGATGCCGGCGATGCTGATTTTTATCCGACCAATGGCTTATCATTCAAAAAAGCAACACCTAACGAACACAGCAGGCTTTGGGGCGAATTGGGTTTATATTATCCGCTTAACGAGTATCGCGCTATGTGGAAAATGGGGGGCGAGCCATTGGTGCAACGCCTGCGCGATAAAAAGCATAATTGGGAGGATCTGCAAAAGCTTATCCCACACCTTACCACAGCAGGCTTACTGGGTTACCAGTTTACCTGCCCGGATATGATAGGCGGCGGAGAGTACGGTTCGTTCATCGGTAAAGATAAACTGGATGAGCAACTGGTTGTACGATCGGCACAATGCTCAGCATTAATGCCTATGATGCAATTTTCGGTAGCACCATGGCGCGTGCTTTCCAAACAGAACCTGGCAGCGGTTAAAAAGGCGGTCGACATAAGGGCTAAGTACACACCATATATTATGCAACTGGTAAAAACAGCCGCCACAACCGGCGAGCCTATTGCCCGTAGTATGGAGTATGAGTTTCCTAACCAGGGGTTTACCAATGTACAGGGCCAGTTTATGTTGGGGAGTAAATACCTGGTGGCACCCATGATTGCCAATGGCAGTACAAAAACGGTTTATTTGCCAAAAGGTACCTGGCGAAGTGACCTTGGGAAAATCCATAAGGGCCCCGCTAAAATAGAAACAGAGGTAGCAGCAGACAGGTTGCCGGTGTTTGAGTTAATTAAAAATTGAAATTCTAAAAGTTTATATAGTGCAAAGTTCTAAAAACATAGCTGAGGTGGTATCGCACTTTAAATGTGATGCTGATGTAAGTTCATATAAGCCGTATGGTTCGGGGCATATAAACGATACGTTCTTTTTAAAGAACGTATCCGCCGATGGTTCTGATTACCTTTTGCAGCGCATCAACCATAGCATATTTACCAACGTGGAGAAGCTTACAGAAAACATGCGCAAGGTTACCGAGCATTTAAAAAGTAAGATAAAGGAGTATGGCAACGGCAACCCGTTAAAGGAAGTAATGACTTTAATACCTACGGATAACGGACAGTTTTTTTATAAAGACAGCGCAGGCGATTACTGGCGGATGTTCTACTTTTTAAGCGATACCAAAAGCTATGATGTGGTCGAAACCGAGAAGCAGGCTTATGAAGGTGGTAAGGCGTTCGGTAAATTCCAGGCTATGTTATCAGATATCCCGGCAGGCGAAATGTTTGAGGTGATCCCCGATTTTCATAACATCCAGAAACGTTTACAGCATTTGGATGAAGCGGTGGCCAACGATGCCTGCGGGCGTGTTGCATCGGTAGCTGCAGAGTTAGAGATAGTAGCCAAATACGCATCCTCTATGCAGTATTTTCAACAGCCGGCGCAGGTGGCTGCTTTACCTAAGCGTGTTATCCACAACGATACAAAGTTTAACAATGTATTACTGAATAGTAATGACGAGGCCCAATGCGTTATTGATCTGGAAACGGTTATGGATGGTTATGTGGCCTATGATTTTGGCGACGCGATACGCACCATTGTAAACACAACTACCGAGGATGAAGCCGACCTGAGCAAGATCCAATTGAACCTGTCGTTGTTTAACGCGTATGTGCAGGGATATTTAAAGGAGGCGTCCAGGTTTTTGACGGATGCCGAGGTTAATTCGCTCATGAAAGGCGCGCTGCTGTTACCCTATATGCAGGCGGTAAGGTTTTTAACCGACCACATTAACGGCGATAAATACTTTAAAATAAAATTTGAAGGGCACAACCTGCAAAGGGCAAAAGCCCAGTTTCAACTGGTAAAAATACTGGATGCAAACGCGGCAGCCATGCAGGAAACAATATTAAAAGAAATGAATAGCTACAACACAGCGCATACTAATGGATAAGGTGGTAACTGTAAATATTCCCTACCTTAATAGCTTCGATGATCTGCGATCGGTAGAGGATATATCAAAAGTTTTGGACGGGCACGAGCGCAGGCATATACAATATGCGCCATGGGCAGATGGCGGGGAATTACCCCGGGCATCTTTTGCTTTGGCTTATGGCAACGATGATATCTATCTTAAATATTACGTAACCGAGCACACTTTGAAAGCCGAATACAGTAAATTTAACGACCCGGTGTTTGAAGATAGCTGTGTAGAGTTTTTCATAGCGTTTAATGGTGATGAAAAGTATTACAACCTTGAATTTAACTGCACAGGTACCAGCAGGGTACAATATGGGCAGCACAAAACCGGGCGCACTTTTTTACCGGCAAGTTTATTGAAAACCATTAAGCACCAAACGTTTGTAAAAACGGGCGCTGAAGATAATATAGAGTGGGAGCTAACTTTATGCATCCCCAAAAAAGTATTCAAATTTCACCCGGCACTTTTATTAGAAGAGAGCAAAGCCAGGGTTAACTTTTACAAATGCGGCGACGGCCTGCCCGAACCGCACTTTTTATGCTGGAATAAAATAGAGGCCCAAAAACCCGAGTTTCATTTAAGCAGGTTTTTTAAAGAAATAACTTTTAGTCCACAGACAATTTAACGCATAAACCCCTCAATATATGTCAGATACAGCAGTATTAAATAGCAGCAAATCAAAGGTAAGCCCCATTTTCCTTATCGGGATGCTGTTTTTTATCTTCGGGTTCATCACCTGGTTAAACTCGGTCCTAATTCCATACCTGAAACTGGCCTGTGAGCTAACTACTGTTGAAGCTTACCTGGTAACTACTGCTTTCTACATATCCTACTTCGTACTGGCCATTCCATCTGCATGGATCTTAAAATTAACGGGTTTTAAAAAGGGCATGTCGGTAGGTTTAGGTATTATAGCCGTTGGGGCATTAATATTTATTCCGGCTGCGCTAACACGATACTATGGACTGTTCCTGTTAGGCCTGTTCATACAAGGCTCGGGGCTTGCAGTGTTGCAAACAGCATCAAACCCATATATCACCATATTAGGCCCGCCAGAGAGCGCTGCAAAGCGTATCAGCATAATGGGAATCAGTAATAAAATTGCCGGCGCCTTAGCACCAATAGTACTCGGCGCTATCACCCTCAAAAATGTTGATGGTTTAAAAGAACGCCTGGATGCGATGAACATAAATGATAAAGTAGTTCAGTTGCACGAACTGGCATCGCGGGTTATCGTCCCTTATATTGTTATTGTGGTGGTATTATTGATACTGGCTGTGGTTATCTACTATTCAAGCCTGCCCGAAATAGATACCGATCAGGAAGATGAATCAACCGCTATAAATAATACAGGTAAAACAAGCATCCTGCAGTTCCCACATTTATTACTGGGCGTTTTAACCCTGTTTTGTTATGTAGGTGTAGAAGTTATTGCCGGCGATACCATTATTAACTACGGCAGTACAC
>NZ_JAQBOI010000297.1 GCF_028288105.1 Mucilaginibacter sp.
CCTTACGGCTGGGATTTAGATGAACCAGCATATATCCCCACCACACCAGTTCCGCAACGGCGTAAATGATAATGGCATAAAATATAACAAGCGATTTTTTCATAATTACTTCAAGTTTGCAGTTGGAAGTTTACAGTTGGCAGCATGCATGGTGCAAACTGCTAACCGGAAACCGCCAACTATTTAAATACGATGTCCAGACTATCAAATATAGCTGTTTTTGTTGTTTCTAAATCAGCCGATGTGTGGGCAGCCGATATAAAACCAACTTCGTAACCGGATGGGCCTAAATAAATGCCTCTGTTTATCAGTTCGCGGTGCATTTCTTTAAATTTAAGCATGCTTGCCGGGTCAATTTCTTCGGCTGTTGTTATGCTGTCCTTATCGGTAAAAGCAAACCAAAATATAGAACCGATAGTAAACACTTTTAAGTTATAACTGCGTTTGGCTACAAAATCTTGTATATCCTTTACAAAACCAGCAGTTTTTGCATGTAAATCTTCGTAAAAACCGGGTTTTAGCAACTCGCTTAGCTGCGCGATACCTGCTGCCATAGCAACCGGGTTACCTGATAATGTACCTGCCTGATAAACGGAACCAACCGGCGATATATGATCCATCACCTCTGCCGATGCACCATAAGCGCCAACAGGCAAACCGCCGCCTATAATTTTACCATAAGTAATAATATCCGGTTGTATACCGTAGTAAGCTGCAGCCCCCTCAAATCCCACACGGAAACCTGATATTACTTCATCAAAGATCAACATAGTGCCATTTTCGGTACAGATCTGACGCAGGTAATTTAAATAATCGGATGTTTGTAATAGCAGGCCATTATTTGCAGGAACCGGCTCAATGATAACCGCTGCAATTTGCCCCTTAAACTCTTCAAAGGCCTCTTGCAAGGCTTTTTTATCATCCAGCGATACAACTATCGTTTCATCGGCAAAAGCCTTTGGTACGCCCGCAGATGAGGTTTCTCCGAAGGTAACCAAGCCAGAACCTGCCTTAACTAAAAGGCTATCTGAATGACCATGGTAGCAGCCTTCAAACTTTAATATTTTATCGCGTTTAGTATAACCCCTTGCCAACCTAATGGCCGACATAACCGCTTCTGTACCCGAACTTACAAAACGTATTTTTTCGATGAACTTGTTGTTACCCAGGATAAGCTCGGCCAGTTCGTTCTCTAACGCTGTAGGAGCACCAAACGACATGCCTTTCTGCATTACTTCGGTTACCTTATTACGAACCGCGGCGTTATTGTGCCCTAAGATAAGCGGACCCCATGAGCAGCAAAAATCTATAAATTCGTTGCCATCGGCATCCCATATATGGCTGCCATCACCTTTTTCAATAAAAAGCGGGGTGCCGTAAACAGATTTAAATGCCCTAACCGGTGAGTTTACCCCACCCGGGAAATAGGTTTTCGCTTTTTCGTACAGTTCTGCAGATTTCGCTCTGCTTATATCAGGTATACTCATTCTTCTCTTTTAAACCATGCCATTGCGAAGTACGAAGGCCTCACCCTGCCCTCTCCAAAGGAGAGGGTTCTGATCAGCTTCCTTAAGTCCTCTCCTTTGGAGAGGATTTAGGTGAGGCTTCTTCTCCACGCGTCATTACGAAGCAATCTCCAGACTTTGCATTGCTGCTTAGCATTCGACGAGATTGCCGCGTCGCTATGCTCCTCGCAATGACATATTAATTTATATCTACAACCACTTATTCAACAACACTTCCTTAGCGTGATAGGTTAATATCGCGCTGGCGCCTGCCCGGCGGATGCTGGTAAGCACCTCGGTAATGGCACGTTGCTCGTTTAGCCAGCCGTTTTGTATGGCGGCCTTTATCATGGCATATTCGCCGCTTACATTGTAGGCAGCAACCGGTAATTCGGTATTATCTTTTATTAGTTTTATAATATCCAGGTAAGGCAGGGCAGGTTTCACCATCAGGAAGTCTGCCCCTTCCAATTCATCCAGGTTAGCTTCAATCAGAGCTTCGCGCTGGTTGGCAGGGTTCATCTGGTAGGTTTTTTTATCGCCAAACTTTGGTGCGGAGTTCAAAGCATCCCTAAACGGACCATAAAAAGCACTCGCATATTTTGCCGAGTACGACATGATAGATACGTTGGTAAATCCATTGTCGTCCAACACGTTTCTGATATACCCCACACGACCATCCATCATATCTGATGGGGCAATGATATCGGCACCGCTGCGGGCATGGGCTAAAGCCATTTTACCTAATATCTCCAGGGTTTCATCGTTCAGGATCTCGCCATTTTCTACTACGCCGTCATGACCATCACTGCTGTATGGGTCCATAGCTACGTCGGTTATTACACAAGCTTCCGGAAATTCTTTTTTTACGGCACGGATGGCACGCAGGTAAAGGCTTTCGTCGCGGTAGCTTTCGGTAGCGTATTTATCTTTTAGTGTTTCTTCGATATTAGGGAACAGATCAAACGAGTGAAGGCCAAGCTTCATACAGCTTTCCACTTCGCGCAGCAAATTATCTATGGAGTATCGAAAGATACCCGGCATAGATGCTACCTCGGTTTTTTGATTTTCTCCATCCACAATAAACAGCGGGAATATCAGGTTAGCCGCGCTAACATGTGTTTCCTGTACCATCTGGCGGATAACTTCGCTTTTCCTGTTTCTTCTTGGTCGTTGTAACATATTTGCCCCCTAACCCCCTAAAGGGGGAATTTTTGAAGATCTTATTTATTAATAGCCCACTAGAGTTCCCCCTTCAGGGGGTTAGGGGGCTTATATTCCAAACACTGCCTCTGCTAATCCAACTTCGTCGGGAGAGAAAGGGAGGGTATACTTTACACCCATTTCGTCGAACTTTTTACCGGTTGATTTGCCAATGGCTATCACCTTTTGTCCGGGTTCCAGCAGGTTATCGGCAAAGTAAGCTTCCACGTTTGATGGACTGGTAAACACCAGAACATCGGCGCCGCTTGGTTCTACTTCTTCTTCCAGTACGGTTTCGTAAACCGGCAGGTCAATTATTTTTGTTTCGGCAGAAAGGCCTTGTTGGATACTTCTCATTGGGCTATCCGCACCGGGGAACAGTATTACTGTACCGTTTGCCAACGCAGCAAAATCCTCGGCTACTTCGGCGGTATCATTGCTTTCGCCAACATAATTGGCAAAGTGACCGTTGCGGCGCAGCATATCTTCAGATCCGCTACCCATCACCCCAAATTTTATTTTTTTGGGAAATTGGGGGCCCAATTTAAAGAAGTACTCAACAGCATTTTTACTGGTAAAAAACACCCAGTCGATATTTTTTAAGATGTAGGAATCAAACTTGGTAATAACCGGCACCGTGCGGATCAACGAACGTGCTTCGATCTCTATCTTGTGTTTCTCCAGTGCCTTGCGGAAATAACTTGTTGCCGAGATATCCCTCGAAATAAACACTTTTGAAGGGAATTTCCGGCCCTTTGCAAAGCGGGCTACAATTTTGGCTGCAACACCATCAAGGGTGTCGCTTTCAATAAAGAACCTGTCGGGGAATTCATCGCCAGCCTCGGCCTTTGAAGTAAACACCTGAAATTTGCCATCGTCCCGGCGGCAATAAACGCCAAGTGGCAAGTGGCAACCACCACCAAACATTTTTAGCACACCACGTTCTAAAGCTAAATCTTCGGCAACTTCGGGATGGTGCAGTGCCTGTAAAGCTTCAAACAAATCGGTGTTACTTTCGCGGATCTGTATAGCCAACACACCTTGTGCGGGTGCGGGTATAAATTCAGTTGGTGTTAGTTCTTCTACATGAAACTCGCTCAGGTCGATACCTAAACGGCTAACACCGGCCTTGGCCAGCATAATGGCGTCGTAGTTTTCGTCGCGCAGTTTATTTATACGGGTAGGTACATTACCGCGCAGCTCTTCTATCTCCAGGTCGGGGCGTATGGCCAATAACTGTGCCTTGCGCCTGTTTGATGATGTACCTACCATACCGCCATATTTTACGGATAGTTTTTGGCGTACATCAACACAGTCTTTCAAGATCAACAACAGTTCAGCCGGGTCTTCCCGCTCTGAAACTGCTGCGATGATGAGTCCCGGAGGGTTTTCAGTTGGCAGGTCCTTGTGCGAATGCACAGCCAGATCTATAGTACCTGCCAATAATTCTTCTTCTAATTCTTTAGTAAAAAACCCTTTACCTTCCAGCTTATCAAAGCTGAGGTTAAGGATACGGTCGCCCTGTGTTTTTATAATTTTAAGTTCGGCGGTAATGTTTATTGCGGCCAGGCTATCTTTTACAAAGTTGGCTTGCCATAAAGCTAATTCGCTGCCACGCGTTCCTATTATTATTGTTCTGTCCAAGGGGGTAAATTTTTACAGCACAAATTTAAATTTTTATGCACAGTAATATAGTATTAATTAAGTATATGATTGTGGGCTGACGGAGTGAAAGATAATTAACTGTGCTGTCGCGAGTTTAGCGTAGCGTAACTCGTGACACGGCATGGCTAAAGCTTTCAGCTTTAGCTACAATTTATTAATTTAACACCGTGAGCAGTAATTATAAATTCCATGACCAGGAACGGCCTTATTTCGTAACATTTTCTGTAATAAGATGGATAGATGTATTTACCCGCAGGGAATATAAAGATATACTGGTTGACAGTATTAAGTATTGCATCCAAAACAAAGGCCTTGAATTATATGCATGGGTAATTATGAGTAATCATGTCCATTTGATAATAGGCACAAGTAAACAGCCCATGCAGGATATTTTGAGGGATATTAAAAGGCATACTTCTAAAATGCTTATAAAAGCGATTAGCGAGAATGTACAGGAAAGCAGGCGCGATTGGCTATTATGGTTTTTTGAGCGGGAAGGAAAGCAGAATCCTAATAATGAACAATACCAGTTTTGGCAGCAGGGGAATCATCCTATTGAACTATGGAGTAACAGTGTTATTGACCAAAAATTGGATTATATACATAACAATCCCGTAACCGCGGGATGGGTAGATGAGCCCGAGCATTATCTATACAGCAGCGCACGTGATTATGCTGATGGGAAAGGCTTAATAGATGTTTTGTTGTTGATTTAGTGTGGTAAGCTGAAAGCTTACCTTGTGCTACACCACGAGTTACGCTACGCTAAACTCGCGGCAGCATCCTTTAAAGAATCTTAATTATTATTGATCAATATATCCTTCGCCATAATCATGGGAACGCTGATATATTTTTTCTCCATGTAGTTAATCACCTTTTCCAGTATCTCGCGCGATTCTTTATCAAGGCTTTGCACCTCTTCGGCAAAAACGGTGTTCACCGCGTTGTTACGAATCTCTTTGATCTTCTCGGGCACCTGGCGCATAGCCAGTTCAATTTTGCGTTGTTTCAGCATTACCAAAAACTCAGCAATATTTTGCTCAATAATGGCTTCGGCATGTACCAGTTCCTGATAGCGTTCCTGCAGGTTCTTTTTAGCAATTTCGTTAAGGCTGTGTACTTCAATAAAGTTCACATCAAAACGTTCAAGCACTTCAGGGGCGGTATCGTTTGGTATAGCCAGATCGACAATAGTTTTCTTGTCGGTTTCACCGTTTAGCAGTGAGGTATAAATTTCGGCGGTGATGATAGGCTCAACCGCAGATGTACAGGTGATAATGGCATCAAACCCTTTGTTGTAGTTCTTTAGTTCGTCCAACTCAAAAGCTTCGCCACCCAAATCAGTAGCTAATTGCTGTGCTTTAGAAAGCGTACGGTTAAACACCGAGAAATTAGAGAACTTATGTTTTTGCAGATATTTAGAAATGTTGCGGTTAGTTTCGCCTGCACCAATGATCAATACACGGGCGTTTGAACACAACTTCAGATCCTTTAGTTTACGGTAGGCTAATGATACAACCGAAATAGGGTTCTTTGAAATATTGGTATGCGTATAAACCTCTTTAGCTGTTTTTACAACACAGTTCATTACTACACGTAAGCAATCGCCGGTTAGGCCTGCTTCCCTGCAATCTTCATAAGCTTTGCGTAGCTGGGCTAAAATTTCTTTCTCACCAACTATAAGGCTCTCTAATGAGCAAGAGGTGCGCAACAAATGATTCATTGCTTCCTGGCCTTCGTAAATAGCAGCAGCCTCTACAAAGGTACTGGTAGAGTGCGCGCATAGGCTCATTCCTACTGTTTCCAGAAACTGGTGTGCAAATGCCTTGTCAACGATTTGTGATGTCGACATAACAAATTCGACACGGTTACAAGTGGCAAGATAAAAAATCTCGTCTACGCCAAAACGTGCTTTGACTTCATGAAGCTTTTCGGTCAGATTTTCCTGGCATAGCACCAATCGTCCCAATTCCTTCAGCTCGATCTGTTTATGTGTAAAAGCAATAACTTTTAAATACTTCAAAGCAGTTTATATTTTGACCCAACAAAAGTAACACACCCAAGAGGATCCAATGTCAAGGATATGTCAAACAGGCGCATTTAGAATGATTATAAATTAAATGACATTATTAAAATTATCCATCCTATTTTGTGATATTATCGTTTTTAAAAATGGTTATGGCACAAAAAATGCAAATGTTAAAAAAATCAGTCTTGTAATTTTAATGGCTGGATATTTAGTAGCCGGTACTAACCACTTTTATAACCCTCAATCATACTATTACATTATTCCGGCTTACTTGCCCTTTCCGATTGTATTAAATATACTGGCCGGGTTATTCGAGGTCCTGTTCGCGTTAATGCTGATACGGCCAAAAAACCGTAAGGTTGCTTCACATGGATAATACTTATATTAATTGCTTTCTTACCTGTGTATATTACCATGATAATTGATGCACCTATTAAATTGGGCAGCCTAACCGTTACGCCAACCATTGCCTGGATAAGATTCCTTTTGCAACCAATGCTGATTCTTTGGGCTTGGTAGCATCGAAAATAAAACACATTAACGGCTAATTTAACTCACCTGTCGTTGCTTCGCTCGACATCCCTCTCTTCGCGGCAGAGGGGGGCGACCAGCGTAGCGCAGTTGGGGTGAGTAGATTGTGGAGGTATATCATTCCAAAACATAAACCAAACATTATACGCAAATGCGGGTTACAGAAAAATGGATCTGCAAAGTATTGAAATGCGTAACCTGGATGTTCAGGATTATCAGGAACTTAAAAAGTCAATGAAATCGGCTTACCTTGATATGGATGAGGACTATTGGGATGCCGCATCTATTAAAAAGTTAATCAAATTATTTCCTGAAGGACAAATATGTGTTACAGTTAATAACGTAGTAGTTGGTTGCGCTCTTTCCATAATTGTTGATTACGACAAATTTGGCGATACTCATACCTACAAACAAATAACGGGCGATAGCACTTTTAAAACCCATACTGATAAAGGCGATGTGCTTTACGGCATAGATATTTTTGTACACCCAAAATATCGGGGTTTACGCCTTGCCCGCAGGCTTTACGAAGCGCGTAAATCGCTCTGCGAAAACCTTAACCTGAAGAGCATAATAGCAGGCGGCAGGATACCCAATTATCAAAAATTCCAGAATGACCTTACACCAAAACAATATATAGATAAGGTAAAGTACAAGGAAATTTACGACCCTACTCTATCGTTTCAATTAGCAAATGATTTTCATGTGCGCAAAATATTGCGCAACTACTTACCCGAGGATAACCGATCTAAGGGCTTTGCTACCCTTATTGAGTGGAACAATGTTTATTACGAAGAACCTACCACGGTAATAAATAATAAAACCGTTGTACGCATTGGCCTTGTGCAATGGCAAATGAGGCCTTACAGCAATATAAGCGAATTGATGAAGCATGCCGAATATTTTGTTGATGCGGTAAGTGATTATCAGTCTGATTTTATATTGTTCCCCGAGTTGTTTAACACCCCGCTAATGGCCGATTATAACCACTTGGACTCAGCGAAAGCCATGCGCGAGTTAGCTAAATATACACAGCCCATTGTGGAAGAATTTTCAAAGCTGGCGGTATCTTATAATGTAAACATTATTGCCGGCAGTATGCCAAAAATAGAAGATGACTCACTGTATAATGTATCTTACCTGTTTAGGCGTAATGGCAGTATGGAGGAAACAACAAAGATACACCCTACTCCTGCAGAGATCAGTTCCTGGGGGATGCGCGGCGGAGATGAAGTTATTGCTTTTGACACCGATGCGGGTAAAATAGGTATCCTTATTTGTTACGATGTCGAATTCCCCGAACTATCGCGCATACTGGCCAGTCAGGATATGCAGATTCTTTTTGTACCCTTCTTAACTGATACACAAAATGGATATAACCGGGTTAAATTTTGCGCCCAGGCCCGTGCAGTAGAAAATGAGTGTTATGTGGCTATTGCCGGTTGCGTGGGTAACTTGCCTAATGTAAATAATATGGGCATCTCTTACGCGCAATCGGCTGTGTTTACGCCTTCAGATTTTGGGTTCCCTACAAATGGCATCCAATCCGAAGCTACACCAAACAGCGAAATGATAGTGATTGCTGATGTAGACCTATCTGTTTTAGGCGCCCTGCATGAGTATGGCAGCGTACAAAATTTAAAAGACAGGCGAACGGATTTGTATGGTATTACATTTAATGGGAAGAAAATATAATAGCATTTCATACATTGCGTAGGAAATTGCGCATGAATGAAATTCTACACTGTTGACCCTAAACCATATCTTAAACTTAGAATAATAGCCACATTAATAGACTATGGTATATATTTTATTTTTTATACAATATATCTATATGCCTTTGATGAAAACCCTGAACCAGGAAAAGCAACGGTTACAGGCGTAATGGTTTTACCTATAGTTATTGTATGGTTTATATATTTTGTAGTAATCGAATCAAGTTCGCAGGCAACTCCCGGGCACGATATCGTAAAACTAAAAGTGATAACCGAGAAGGGAGATAAGCCATCGTTATCATCGATATTAAAAAGGCGCCTTTTAGACCCTATCGATATTTTTATGTATGGGATACCTGCTTTGATCTGCATTTCAAAAACGCCAAAGCATCAAAGACTTGGCGACCTATGGGCAAATACTTTAGTTGTGAAAGCAACTGATATTACCGAGACAGAAGTGACCTTTTAATTATGATCGTTAAGCAACATTATACCATCCCCGGCGCAAAAGGGCGCGGCATGACAGCCGATATTACCTACGACACTTTACATCCTTATGCACCGCTGGTGATCTTCGCCCATGGCATTCGTGGGTTTAAAGATTGGGGCGCGCATAACCTGGTTGCACAGCACTTTGCCGAAAATGGTTTTCGCTTTCTAAAGTTTAACTTTTCGCACAACGGCACTACTGCAGATAATCCTACAGAATTTACCGACCTCATCGCCTTCAGCGACAATACTTTTTCTTTCGAGCTGGAAGATCTTCAATTAGTTATTGATTTTGCCTGCGGCGGATCGGCCATCCCCCGGGTAAACAGCGTTTACCTGATAGGCCATAGCTTGGGTGGTGGTATCGGCATCGTAAAAACAGCTGAGGATAAGCGCATTAAAAAATTGGTTACCATGGCGGCTATATCTAATTTTCATAACCTTTGGCCTAAAGAAGCCGAAAAACAATGGCGCTTGCAGGGCGTAATGTATCTTAAAAATTCGCGCACGGGGCAAAACATGCCGTATAAATCATCGCTGCTGCTCGATCTGGATCTTAACGCTGTAAGGTTAGATATCCCGTTTAAAGCATCAGAAATAAAACAACCCTGGCTTATTATACATGGCGATGCGGATACCAGTGTACCCCTAAGCCACGCAGAGCAATTGCATGAGGCACAGCCTAATGCCGATTTTTTGGTTATACCGGGTGCCGACCATACCTTTAACGCAAGCCATCCTTACCAGTTGCCAAATTTGCCGGATCAACTTTTGGCCTTTTGCGATGCCGCTATAGGTTTTTTAAGAAATAGGGAATAGTGCAAGCCATCTGTAAGCAATCTTTACCATCGTTACAACAAAAATAGCGGTACAAGCTTTATACTTGCTTATGAGTTTATCCGGAGCAAAAAAGAAAGGACGAAAATTTCTAAACCCCATACCTACTGAAGAGGCCGGTTTTGGAAAGATGATCCCTATTTTAAGGGAGTACATGAATAACAAAGCCGAGAATATCCCCAAAATCACGTTAGGCCCGTTTAAAACAGATACTTCAATTTATCAAACACCCCCATCAAATGGCTTGCGCATAACCTGGGTTGGCCATTCCAGCTTGCTGATTGAAATTGATGGCATCCGTATTTTAACCGACCCGGTTTGGAGCCAGCGTGTTTCCTTTTCTCAATCATTTGGCCCTAAAAGATTTTTCCAGCCACCCATCGCGTTAGCAGATCTGCCGGAGTTGGACGCCGTTATAATCTCGCATGACCATTACGACCATCTGGATAAAGCTACCATCAAATTTTTCGCAGATAAGCCAATCCCCTTTATTACCCCTATGGGTGTATGCAATTATCTGGAAGAATGGGGCATCCTTAAAAACTACATCCACGAAGTTGACTGGGGCGATAGCGTAATGATAGATAATTGCAATATCACAGCAACGCCTTCAAGGCATTTTTCGGGTCGTGGTATTATTAATCGTAATGAAACACTTTGGGCGGCATTTGTAATAAAAGGCCCTCAGCACAATATATTTTTCGGTGCCGATTCTGGTTGGTTCCCAGGTTTTACACAGATCGGTGAAACCTTTGGTCCGTTTGATTTAACTATGTTGGAGATTGGCGCTTATGGCAAACACTGGCCTGATATACACATGGGGCCTGATAATGCTACAAACGCCCACCTTGCCCTTAAGGGAAACATTATGATGCCATTACACTGGGGTACATTTAGCCTGGCACCGCATGCCTGGTTCGAGCCCGCAGAGAAGTTGGTGAAATTCGCTAAAGAAAAAAACATCAAGCTATTTATGCCCGAACCCGGTAAACCAACCGAAATGAACGGCCCATATAATTCTGAATGGTGGAAGCGTTTTATGAGTAAATAGTCTAAATTGCATAATGAGAAACCCGGTATCATTCTGCAAAGTTTTATTTATGCTGATGCTTTGCTCTGCGGCACATGCACAAACGGTTATCCCCCTGTGGCCAAAAGGCGCGCCGGGGTTTGAAGATCGCCGGAATGAGCCAGAGCAGGCTAAAGATTACTGGGTAAAAAATATTCATAACCCATCCCTAACCGTTTACCGCCCCCCTGCTGATAAAGCCAATGGCAGCGCGGTGGTTATTTGCCCCGGTGGCGGGCACCGCTTGCTGGTTTTTAATGCTGAAGGCGTGGAGCCCGCTAAGTTTTACAATAGTTTAGGTGTAACAGTATTTATATTAAAGTACCGTTTAGGCAGGGATACCTTATCGCCATATAAAATTGATATACATGCTAAACAGGATGGTTATCGTGCCATGCGTTGGGTTCGCAGCCATGCGGCAGAATTTGCTATTGATACCAACCGGATAGGTATGATGGGGTTTTCGGCAGGTGGCGAGGTGGTGGATATGGTTGCTTTTAGCGGATGGAAAGGTGACCAAAAAGCCGACGACCCGATAGATCGCGCCAATGCCAAACCTAATTTTATTGTACAGGTATACCCCGGCCCGGGTTATGTGCCGGAAAGTATCCCGTCTGATGCACCACCCGCATTTTTGGTGGCCGCTAATGACGATGCCTGCTGTTCGTTACCGCTTATTCAGCTTTTACAGCGTTACCGCGATGCCAAAGTACCTGTAGAAATGCATATGTATGCTAAGGGCGATCATGCCTTTAACATGGGCACCAATCGCAAGCTAAAATCTATAAATAACTGGCCGCAACGTTTGGCAGATTGGCTGGAGGATAGTAATATTCTTGTACCCGAGCGAAAGAAGGTTTTGCATTAAAATTTTGTTGTAAAGGGGTAGCTCCTACGGAGCAAAACATTTTTTATCTTTTCTACAAAGCGGTAGCCCCGATGGGGGCATTATGCACCTGCCTATCATTGCCGCCATTTATGGGGCGGATAATTATTACATTATCTGGCTTTAGCCGAACTGCGGGCTGTGGCTAAAGCCAACACCTTTCTATGCCATATTCCGTTGACTAAAGTCAACGGCAATGATAGGCCGCTTTGCATAGTATGTCCCGTAGGGACAACCACGCTGTAGCCCCGATGGGGCATAATGAACCTATTTTTCATTGCCGTCCCATTTATGGGACGGATAATTAATTACATCATTCGGCTTTAGCCGAACTGCGGGCTGTGGCTAAAGCCAACACCTTTCTATGCCATATTCCGTTGACTAAAGTCAACGGCAATGATAGGCCGCTTTGCATAGTATGTCCCGTAGGGACAACCGCTTTGTAGCGAAATCATATGCACATCCCCGCGTGCCGTAGGTACGATACCAAAACGTGGCATACAAATGATCAATTCCTAAAAACGTATTCTCATATTTATAGTTAATATTAAAAGGAGATAACTCATGGCAAACTTTCAGGATATCATAGCATCAGAAAAACCTGTATTGGTTGATTTTTCGGCGGAGTGGTGCGGGCCTTGTAAAATGATGCCGCCGATATTAAAACAGGTTAAAGATGCCCTGGGTGATAAGGTCACCATCATTAAAATAGATATCGACAAAAACCCGGCTGCTGCCAGTGCTTACCGCGTGCAAAGTGTGCCTACCTTAATGGTTTTCCAAAACGGGGAAAGCAAATGGCGACAAAGCGGCGTAATGCAGGCCGGTCAGCTACAGCAAATTATTCAGCAGTACATTAAACCGTAAATCTTACAAATAGCTTAACCACCATTGCTTATGTGTTTTCTTGTAATTAGAAAACCACCGGCATGGGTAGTAAAGTGAAAGTATAATGGCCAGCCATATTATATACACCCAACCTATGCTAAACCCAAAGCCAGGCGGGGTAAACAGGAATGGATTGTTTGGCGTAACTATCTGCGAGGTTTTAAAGCCTTGCAAAAAGAACACTACGATAGTTAACGCCCTTATCAGGTAAAAATGCAGCACATAATAAAAGAAGGGCACGCTGCCATACACTTTAAAAAAGCCGGCCAGTTTCCCTGCTGATTTTTCTGTTAAAGCCAATACCAGCAATGTTACCGATAGTGTAAGGCTGCTGTAAAGCAGCGAAGGTGGATACTTACTCACATTAAGGAATGACATAAGGTTGAAAATCCCATTTTTTTGTGCCGACCACGGCGCAGGGTCACCGTAAGCATTAACAAGCCTTAAACCTAAAAACACCAGGAACAATAATGCCGATGCGTATATTAACAAAACCTTTCTGTTTATCGGTTTATATTTAGTTTGATATAAACTACCAAAAGCGTAACCCAAAAGCATCATACCGGTCCAGGGGATTACGGCATACAGGGCAAACACGATGTGGGTTTTGTCCAGGAAAAATACGGTGCCCCGGGCGGTGAAAAATATTTTCATCAGCACATCTTCCGTACCATTTGGGGCAAGTTTAATGGTATTGAGCCAATCGTGCCCAACAATGATGATAAGGCCAATGGCCCCAATAACCGGTAAAGGCAGCCATACTAATAAACCAAGTATAACCATGCTGACACCTATAGCCCAAATTACCTGTAAAGCAAAGCCATTATATAAGGGGTTAAGCGTTAATGCCAGTGTAATAATAGCCAGTTCAACAAATATGAGCCATAATCCACGCTTAATAAGAAAGCCGCTCAACTCCTTTTTGGTACGCCTTGTACCTGCCAGGTAAGCCGAAAGGCCACTTAAAAAAACAAACGTAGGGGCGCAGAAATGGGTTATCCAGCGGGTGAAAAATAACAGGGGTGTTGTATTTGCCAGGTTTGTTGGGTCGCTGGTTATGGCGCCAATATGAAAATATTCACGTGTGTGGTCTATCGCCATTATCAGCATAATAACGCCGCGTAATATATCGATAGATTGCACCCGCTGTTTGGTGGATAAACTTACAGTCATAATGGTAACATTCAGGTTTTTATGATCTGAAATTACTGAAAATTTATATCGAATAAAAATTCCGAATGTGGCTAAAGCAATAAACTACCTTTATTAATCCGTTGGCTAAAGCCAACGGCAATGAAAGCAAATTCATTGCCGTCCCATTTATGGGGCGGATAACATAAGGATCAAAATGGCTTTAGCCGAATGCGGGTGCAAGCTTATTTGGTTTCTGCAACGGGCGCTTCTTCTTTACCCGCGCGTTTACGTAAATACAACCACGATAAAAGATATAGAGAAGGTAAGCCTAATAAAAAACCACCCAGCACATCGGTAAACCAATGTGCACCTAAATATATGCGCGAAAAAGGGATGGTAAAGATGAAGAAGGCACTTATAAGCCCCACCATGTACCTAACTATTTTGGGAACATTTTCTAATTGGAACATCAACAAGATCAAAAACCCAAAGAACACCACATAAAATAACATATGCCCGCTCGGGAAACTTTGCTGGGTGGTGTCATGCAAGATACGAACAAGATCTTTTGATGGCCGGGGCCGGTTAACCAACATTTTTATTATTGTACTTATCAACCCGGCAGCGCTTGTTAAAAGCACAAACAAAGCCGCTTTTTTATATTTGAACAAAAAAAACAGTAAACTGGTTACTATAACCAATATCACCGACTCGGGCATAAACCCGGGGCAGCTTATTAAATACATCAACTTATCAATAAATGGATTTTGATGCTCCTGTATCTCTTCAGAAAATTTCAGGTCGATAGCCGATATGGGGAATAAGTGTACCAGGAGGGTAAGCACTATAAATCCTGCTGTGATAAGGGTTAATACAAACAGCATAATTCGCTGTCGCCGTTTATTCATGTTGGTTATATCAGGTCTTTTAAATGTTTATAATTAGATTTTAGGGTATCTATAACTTCGTCCATGCGGCCGTTCAACATTAGTTTGGTCATAGATAAAGCCATACCTTTCACCTGCCCTACTTCAACCTTTGGCGGCATAGCCAAAGCATTTGGGTCGGTAAATATATTAATTAGGGCCGGGCCTTTATAAATTAAAGCTTCTATTAAACCTTGTTTAGCTTCGTCGGGGTCTTTAATAGTAATACCTTTTATGCCCATTGCTTTTGCTACCATGGCAAAATCGGGATTGTGCATTTCGGTTTGCCAATCAGGCAGGCCGGCCACTTCCATCTCCAGCTTCACCATCCCTAACGATCGGTTGTTAAACACAATAATCTTTATAGGCAGGTTGTATTGTGTTATAGTTGCCAGATCGCCTAACAACATGGATATGCCACCATCGCCACACAAAGCAATTACTTGCCTGCCCGGCATTGCCAAAGCAGCGCCTATAGCCTGCGGCATAGCATTAGCCATTGAACCATGATTGAACGACCCGATCATTTTACGCTTGCCTGTAGCATTAATATAGCGCGAGCCCCAAACACATGACATGCCCGTATCCACCGTAAATATAGCATCGTTAGCGGCTAATTCATCAATCAGGCTGGCAATATACTCAGGGTGGATGTTCTCCTTTTTACCTGTATCATCTACATAGGTCTTCATGTTCTTTTTAACATGACCATAAAACTCTAATTGGGCTTTTAAAAAGCTGTCATCTTCATGCTGATCAATTTGTGGCAGCAATGCCGCCAAAGTATCTTTGACCGATCCGCTTAAACCAACGTCAACCTTAGCACGGCGGCCAATGCGTTCCGGCTTAATATCTACCTGCACAATCTTACAATCAGTAGGCATAAACGGCGTGTACGGGAAATCCGTCCCTAATAGTAACAGCAGATCAGATTCGTGCATGCTGTGATAAGCCGATGGTAGGCCTAACAAACCTGTCATACCTACTTCGTTAGGGTTGGCATACTGGATATCCATTTTAGAGCGGAAAGAATAGGCCACCGGCGCATTAAGTTTTTGCGATAAGGCAACTACTTCATCGTGTGCATCGGCGGCCCCTATACCACAAAACATGGTGGTTTTTTTATGCTGATTTAGTAAACCTGCCAGCTTATTTAAATCTTCATCAGATGGCCTTGTTACTGCTATAGGGTCAAAGTTTTGGGTGGATGTGGTTATCTCTTCCGAATCCATACTGGTCAGGTCTCCCGGTACGCCAATAACCGAAACACCCTTACGGTGTAATGCCGCTTGTATACCAGCCTGCAACATCCGTGGAAACTGTTTGGGTGTTGTGGCTACCTGGTTGTAATAGCTGCAATCATCAAACAATTTTATAGTATTGGTTTCCTGGAAATATTCGGTACCATATTCAAAGCTGGCAACGGTAGATGCTATGGCGATAACCGGAGCGCCCGAACGGTGGGCATCATACAAGCCGTTGATAAGGTGTACATGCCCCGGGCCACTGCTACCTGCACAGCAGGCCAAACTACCCGTAAGCTGCGCCTCTGCACCTGCGGCGTAAGCACCAGCCTCTTCATGCCTAACATGGATCCATTTGATGCTACCCTCGCGCCTTACAGCATCATTTACCTCGTTCAAACTATCACCGGTTACGGCATATATTCTTTTAATACCCGCGTTCACCAACATCTCAACCATTTGGTCTGCTACCTTTGCCATAGTTACGTTTTATACTTATCTTAACTCAATAAATATGTATGGGTTTTAAAATTTAATAAATTAATTAAATAAGATCATGGGCAGAATTGTAATTGTGGCCTATCAACCCAAACCGGGCAAGGCAGATCAATTGAAGGAATTGGTAAATACACACGTTACCCGTTTACAGCAGGAAGGCCTGGTAACCGATAGGCAACCGATAACATTAGAAACCAGCAACGGTACTATTATAGAGATCTTTGAATGGTTATCGGCAGAAGCCATACAGCAGGCGCACCAAAACAAAGCAGTACACCAAATGTGGGCGGAGTTTGATGCTGTTTGTACCTATGTTCCATTAAATACTTTGAGTGAAACAGGTAATATGTTCGCAGAATTTACACCTGTGGTATAGTAATTTTAAACTGTCCGGAGAGAAATAAAATACCACAGCGATTTTATCCAAAATCGTTATAAAACAAAAACGGCTTCGATAAATCGAAGCCGTTTCCTGTATGATTAAGGCTAATTATACGCCTTTTTCAGCATTTTCTTCCTTGTCATCAGCTGCAGGAGCTTCAGTTGCAGGAGTTTCTTCTACAGCAGGTGCTGCTTCAGCAACCGGAGCCTCAGCTACAGTTTCTTCAGCTACAGGTGCAGCAGCTTTAGCTTTAGAAGCACCACCACGACGACGTGTTGATTTTTTCTCAGCTTTAGCATCAACATCTTTACCGTAAACGGTATTGTAATCAACTAATTCAATGATCGCCATTTCAGCGTTATCGCCTAAACGGTTTTCTAATTTAACAATACGTGTGTAACCACCCGGGCGATTAGCAATTTTCTCAGCAATTTCACGGAACAAGGTGTTCACAGTGTCTTTGTCTTGTAAATAGCTAAACACTGTACGACGAGAGTGAGTAGTATCGTTTTTTGATTTAGTTAAAAGTGGCTCAACATAACCGCGCAGGGCTTTTGCTTTTGCCAAAGTTGTTGTAATACGCTTGTGTTGAATAAGCGAAGACGCCATGTTAGCCAACATCGCTTTGCGGTGG
>NZ_JAQBOI010000313.1 GCF_028288105.1 Mucilaginibacter sp.
TACGAGATAGTTATCGATCCCAAAATGGCTTTCGGTACCGGTCACCACCAAACCACGGCCATGATGATGGGGCTGATGCTGGAGAATGATTTCGCCGGCAAAAAAGTATTGGACATGGGCTGCGGGACAGGCATCCTTGCTATTCTTGCTGCTAAGCTTGGCGCTACAGATATTACTGCCATTGATTACGATGTGGTGTGTTACGAAAGTACTATAGAGAATTCGGCTTTGAATAACATCGATAATATTAAAGCTGTTTGCGGTTCAAAAGAGGTTATCCCCAATGAACAATACGATATCATCCTGGCCAACATCAACCGGAATATATTAATAGACCAGATGGCCCGTTATGCCGAAGTATTAAAACCCGGCGGCGAGATCTATTTTAGTGGATTCTATGAATCGCCTGATCTGGATATAATTACCGAAGAGGCGCGTAAATACAATCTAAAATACATCATCCACAAAAAAGATAAAGAGTGGGTGGCAGCAAAGTTTATACTATAGCAGAAAGGGGCATTACAAAATGCTCCTTTTTTGTTGTTAACTTGTACATTTAAAATGAAACGATGTTGACAATACAACAAGGTTTCATTTTTAGATTTGTATGCACTTACTTTTAGACCAAATTGGTCGAAAGATTCTTAACTCGTCAATATGAAAACCTATCTCGTACCTGTCGATTTTTCTGAGGCTGCCTTTAACGCCGCCGATTTCGCCGCCCAACTCAGTCATCAAAGCGATGTAACAACTATTATTTTGATGAATGCTTATTACATATCGCCGTATGAGACTATGTTTCCAGATCCTAATATGTTAATGCTTAGGCAGGAAGAAATTGAAGAAGAAGCTGTAGACCGCATCAATCAGTTAGAAAAATTAAAAAGAAAATTACTAAAACAGGTTAGGGAAGGTGTCCAGATACGGGTGCGTTTAAACCGATCGCATTTATTACGTGCTGTAGTTGATGTAGTTGTTCAGGATAAAGCGGATCTGGTGATAATAGGTAGCATTGGTAATAGCACAGTTCGCGAGGGTAGTATTAATATTGGCAGTCACGTTATAAAAATATCAAAGGCGAGCCCGGTGCCGGTAATTGTAGTACCGCCAGATTATAGTTACCAGTTGATAGATGAAGCGGTAATAGCCTGCGATTTTAAAAAGGTGAAAGAAACCATGCCGATGGATGTATTACACAAGCTATTGGGCAAACAAGCTATAAAGCTGTTAGTAGTAAATATTGATGCAACAGGCAACGCTGCAAGCAGGGATGCAGAACAACAGGCCGAAGAAACCGCCCTGCACAGTATGTTAAAGGGTTTTCACCCCAGGTATTATTATTTAAGTACCCCCAATATAATTACAGGTATTCTTGATTTTGCAGCCGGGCATAAAGCCCAAATGGTGATTGCTTTACCGCATACCTATAGTTTCCTGCAATCTATATTACATAACAGCATATCGCAGCAGTTGGCTAAAAACTCTACAGTGCCTGTTTTACTGCTGAAATAATTTATTGATTTATTAGTTAACAAAATATTGGTGCTATAGCGGTTTTTACCTTAAATTTGGTGCCTATAGCCGCAACACATTATTAATGAGAGTACACTTTATAGCGATAGGCGGAAGCGCCATGCACAACCTCGCCATCGCCTTGCATAAAAAAGGATTTAACGTAACCGGTTCTGATGATGTGTTGTTTGAGCCCTCGGCTTCGCGACTTGGTAAATACGATATCCTGCCTGCACAAGAGGGTTGGTATCCGGAAAAGATCACCACTGAGCTTGACGCGGTTATATTAGGCATGCATGCCCGTATCGATAATCCGGAGTTGTTAAAGGCGCAGGAGCTGGGTATCAAGATCTATTCCTATCCCGATTATATTTACGAGCAATCAAAAGATAAGCTAAGGGTAGTTATAGGCGGCAGCCACGGCAAAACTACTATTACCAGTATGATATTGCACGTGTTGCAGGAAGCCGATAAAAAGTTTGATTACCTGGTAGGGGCGCAATTGGAAGGTTTTGAAACCATGGTTGGGCTTACACATGATGCACCCGTTATGATCATTGAGGGCGACGAGTATTTGGCTTCGCCGATAGACAGGCGGCCCAAGTTTCATATCTATAAAGCGGATATAGGTGTGATAAGCGGCATAGCCTGGGATCATATCAATGTATTCCCTACGTTTGATAATTATATAGACCAGTTTAAAATATTTGCAGAGACCATACAGCCTAATGGCAAGCTCATTTATAGCGCGACCGACGAGGTGTTGAATGCCATGGTTGCCGGCCTGGATATCGATGTTGAAAAATTACCCTACAGCTTACCAGGATATACCATTGAAAATGGCATAACCAGTGTTATTACCGATGGCAAAAGCTACGAGCTGGAAGTATTTGGCCAGCATAATTTATTGAATATGCAGGCTGCCCGTTTGGTATGCGAAGGCCTGGGTATTAGTAGCGCCGATTTTTACCAATATATTACCACCTTTAAAGGTGCGGCACGCAGGCTGGAAGTAGTGGGTAAAAACGATAATGCCACCATTTTTAAAGATTTTGCGCACTCGCCATCAAAGCTTACAGCTACAATTGAGGCAGTTAAAGCACAATTCCCTAACAGGCAGTTGATTGCCTGCATAGAATTGCATACTTTTAGTAGCTTAAATAAAGACTTTTTAAATGAATATGCAGGTACAATGAACCATGCCGATAAGGCTATTGTGTTTATAGACCGCAAAACATTTGAGCAGAAAAAGATAGAACCATACCCGGCCGAGGCGGTGAAAAACGCCTTTGCTAATGATAATTTACTGTTTTTTAATGAACCGGTAGAACTGCTAAAGTATCTTGCGGCATTAGATATCACTAATAGTAATTTATTGATGATGAGCTCGGGCAATTTTGGCGGAATTAACTTAGTAGGACTTAAAAATAATTTACTATAAAATTTATTGATTATTAGTTTGTTATTCAAAAAAGTTGTAACTTTATTAACTATTGAGAAACCTTACCTAATTAGCGTTATTATATGAAGACACTTGGAAAAAAGATCCGGTTATTGCGCCACCAAAAAGGCTGGAGCCAGGAAGAAGTTGCTAAACGTTTAGACATCTCTATTCCTGCATTTTCTAAAATTGAAACCGGAATTACTGACATCAATCTTTCACGCCTTGAGCAGATTGCTGTTTTGTTCGAAATGTCTGTAGTTCAACTGCTTACTTACAACGAAGTAGAGCAAGATCAAAAAATCGCCACCGAACTGGAGAATGTTAACAAAAAGTTGATGGACCGTGAAACTGAGGTTATTGACCTTCAGAAAAAGGTTATTGAGCTTTTTGAAGAATTGCGCCACAAAAGAGTAATAGCATAAATTTTTAATAAGCCCGGATGTTTATTCGGGCTTATTAAAAATATAGCGCATTGTTAAATGTTTTTTGCCAAATGTTGCACCTACTGCGGTGTGTACGGCAATCATTTTCTCGTTAAAATCGCCCACCCACGATAACTCCAGCTCATCGTATTGCTTTAGGGGCAACACGTATTCCTTTAATTTAATGAACAGGCACGATTCTAACCCGTGTTTTTGGAATTTTTGTTTGGTGCCCATTACAATAGCCCGCATCCGCGATACCCCTTTCCATTTGCGGTATAAAAATATGAGTTTTCCCAACAGGTTTAGCTTCCCATTAAGCGGTTTTATCATTTGATTGGCATCCGGCAGTATCACAATAAATGATGCAGGTTCGTTATCAATGTAAGCAAACCATATTAGCTTTTCATCCATAATAGCTTTCATCTTTTCAAAGCTTTCTAAAATAGTAGCATGGTTTATTGGCACAAAGTTTTCAAAATTTTGCCAGGCATCGTTGTAGATCTCAATAAAATCGGCAGCGAATTTTTCTATCTCCGCGGTTTGGAAGTGCTTAAAGCTGTACCCCGGCTTTTGGATAACCCAGTTCGCGATTTTTGTAAATCGTTCTGAAAAAGGCTTATGCACATCCAAATGATTGGTTATCTGCTCATATTGGGTTTTAAAACCGTAATCCTCAAAAAAAGCTTGGTAATAGGGCAGGTTGTAATTCATCCCATAGGATGGAGGGGTAAAGCCCTCAACCAGTAAGCCCCAAAAGTTATCGTTCTCGCCAAAGTTAATGGGGCCATCCATAGCTTGCATGCCATTTTGCTGCAGCCAATTTTTGGCGGTATCAAATAACAAAAAAGCGGCCTCCTTATTATCAATACATTCAAAAAAGCCACAGCCACCGGTTGGCTGTTCATAGTTATATGCTTTTTCATCATTAATGAAAGCGGCTATGCGGCCTGTTAGCTGCCCGGCATCATCCCTCAATACCCAGCGGGTAGCTTTACCATGCTGATGAAAGTTGTTTTTTGCCGGGTCAAAAACAGCCTCAATATCATTATCTAACGGGCAAACCCAATTTTTATCATCTTTGTAAATAATGCGCGCAACATCTAAAAAAGCGTTTCTACCAGCCTTGCTTTCAACTTCGGTGATTTTCATTGGGCATATATAGTATAAAAAAAGCATCCAGCGTTTGCTGGATGCTTTGAAAAGTATGTTATACGATCAAATTATTAATCGTCGTCTTCATCGTCGTAAGGATCGTACGAGTCAAACCCACCCAGGTCATCATCCAGGGGAATATCCTCATTAAAGTCATCGTCATCATCATCCGCTACCTTACCTGGTTTTGGATCATCATCAAAGTCGTCATCCTCCTCATCGCTGATCTTTTTGGTTGAGGTATTCAAAGGTTTTTTTGGAGCTGCCATTTTAATAAATGTTTATTTGTTAAAACTGTATCTGTTAACCTAATTGTTTATTGTGTTAAGTTTCGCTGCACTATAATCAGCATTATTTACCAGTAAAAATAATAAAATCATTTTTAATTAAAATTCATTTTTCAATTTATTCCGTTTGGTCGCCAATTGATGAACTATTGTCTGTAATTTCCTTAAGCTGTGGTAGTTCTGTAATGTTGTTTATGCCAAAGTAATCCATAAAAAGCCCGCTGGTGCCATAAAGTATGGGTTTACCCACACTTTCCGACTTGCCAGTTATAGCAATTAGCTCTTTTTCCAGCAGTTTTTGTATCGAGTAATCGCAGTTTACGCCGCGTATTTGCTCTACATCTGTTTTGGTAACGGGTTGTTTGTAGGCAATAATAGCAAGGGTTTCCAGCGCTGCCTGGCTCAGTTTCTTTTTTGAGCGTTGTAATTGTAACAGGCTTATGGCAGCATGATATTTCTTTTTGGTGAGAAACTGGTACCCGTTATTGATCTTTACCACTTCAATAGCAAAAGCATCGTCCAAATATTTTTGAGTAATGTTGTCTATTTGTTTAGTTATCTCGTCGGCAGTATAATCATGCTCAAAAGCGGCTTGCAGGCAATAAATAATTTCTTCGGTGCGGATACCCTGTTCAGATGCAAAAATAAGCGACTCAATATACTGCTCAATGTTTTCCATGAGGTGCAAATATATCTATTTAGTGAATTAGTGAATGACTGATTTAGTGATTTTATAGAGATGGTCAGTCCGCGTATATAAAAGTCGTCATTGTGAAGTATGAAGCAATCTCCTGAAATGCAAAGCGGCCATGCAAGGTGTACAATTGTCCTAAAGAGATTGCTTCGTACCTCGCAATGACGTGTGGATATAAAGGAAGCTTAATGCCGGCTGCAAACTAAGAAACTGCTAACTGAATAAGGGCGTTGCCTGCGGCCGGGCCATCCGCTCATACTGCGCAGGCATTAGCCACGGGCCGGTATCCGTTTCTGTCCCTAACGCGGATAGTTGGGTTCGAATAGCGTCTTGATTCTTGTCTCTTGATTCTAAACTCTCTATTAATAATCAATCACCTGCTCTTCAATCTCGGCAGGGATATCACGCCACTCGTATTTTTGGGTGCGAAGCTGCGGCTCAAACCCGGCTTCTTTTATAGAGTCCTGAATGCCTTTGGCCGTGAAGCGGTGAGGTGCGCCTGCGGCAGATACCACGTTTTCTTCTATCATTATCGACCCGAAATCGTTAGCGCCGGCATGCAGGCAAAGCTGTGCAACTTGCTTACCAACCGTTAACCACGACGCCTGTATATTCTTAATATTAGGCAGCATAATACGGCTTAAGGCTATCATGCGGATATATTCGTCGCCGGTAACGTTATTGGTGATACCGCGTACTTTTCTTAGTAAAGTGCCATCGTCCTGGAAAGGCCATGGAATAAAGGCCACAAAACCGTGATGGCCTTCGGGCTTTTCTGATTGTACCTCGCGGATCCATACCAGGTGTTCAAAACGTTCCTCAATGGTTTCGATATGGCCAAACATCATCGTAGCAGAGCTTGGCAGGTTAAGCTGATGGGCCGCGCGCATAACATCCAGCCATTCCTGGCCACCGCATTTACCTTTTGATATCAGGCGGCGTACACGGTCGTTCAGTATTTCGGCACCTGCACCAGGTAACGAATCTAAACCGGCTTCTTTCATGGCTTTCAACACGTCGTAATGGCTCATGCTTTCCAGCTTAGCTACGTGTGCAATTTCTGGCGGACCTAATGAATGTAGTTTTAATTTTGGATACAGCTGTTTCAGCTCACGGAACAACTCGGTATAAAATTGAAGGCCCAGATCGGGGTGGTGGCCGCCTTGTAATAAGAGCTGATCGCCGCCAAAGCGGAAGGTTTCTTCTATTTTCTTTTTATAGGTCTCTATGTCGGTAATGTAAGCATCATCATGCCCGGGGCGACGAAAGAAATTACAGAACTTACAGTTGGCTATACAAACGTTGGTAGTGTTTACATTCCTATCTATCTGCCAGGTAACTTTACCATGCGGCACTTGTATTTTACGCAACTCGTTAGCCACGTACATCAAATCGGCCGTCGAGGCATTATTGTAAAGGTAAACCCCTTCATCCATGCTCAAAAAATCAAAAGCTAAAGCACGCTGTAACAGTTCGGCTGTATTCATGTACAAATATACATAGTGGCAGGTTAAAGGCGAAAGGTAAAAGGAGAAAGGTGTTAATTGGTTGACAATGTGTAATAATGATTTTGGCTGACATGATAGTATTGGTTACCTTGGGAAATGTTTCCAGTTTTTCGTTTGATTGAATTAGCAGTTAGGGGTATTATAAGTTTAACCACATCTTCCGAGGCATCCGACACCTATAAACCCGGGCAGGCAAGTGGCGACAAAGAGTTTTATGACGAGCACTATCCGTTTCAATTTAACAAACGATTGCTGAACGGCTTGCCCAACGAGATAGAATACTATGAGAAAAATATTGGGCATGTTACCTTGTTCAGAAAAAATGAACCTAAAAAGTTTTTCGAAATTTACGAGACCGGCGTTATCAGCGATAAAGAACTGGTGATGAATGTGCGTTTATCATACGAGGATTTTGTTATGACCGGGATATCCAGCCAAAGGAATACAATAATTACTCAAAATCAGGTATTTGTGTTGGTAATAAATGATAAGCTTAACCGATTAGAGATTAATTCATCTCTTCAGCATAATTTAACAGATAAAAACGTCAAAAGGGATTTTGGTGATTACCTATTCAGTTATTTGGAGAAACAGGGTGAAGAGAGAGTATCCGTTTAACTAATCACTTCCCCCTTATCCAACCTCAAAACCTTATCCACGCTATTAGGTATCTCGTGCTGGTAATGGGTAACATATATAAGGGTTACATTACTTATGCTGCAAATGGCATCCACAACGCTTTTAAAATGCTGCTGCTGATGGTCGTCAAGTCCCTGGCAGGGCTCATCAAATATGAGCAGGGCAGGGTTCTTTATTAATGCACGGGCAAGCAGGCACAGGCGTTGTGCGCTGGCAGGGATATTCTTTAACAAATGGCGGGCGTATTGGTCTATCTCCAAAGCTTTCATCCAATTAAGCGCCAGGTCGGCTTTGGTTTTATTGCTGGGCCTAAACAAACCCAGTGTATCGTAAAAGCCCGATTCAATAACCTGCAGGCAGGAGTTATCGGTAGGGAAGTACTGGTAAAGCTCGGGCGATACAAAACCTATCTTGCTTTTTATGTCCCAGATGCTTTCGCCGGTGCCGCGCTTTTTATCAAACAATACAATATTATTAGCGTAGGCCTGCGGGTTATCACCGTTTATTAAACTTAGCAGGGTTGATTTGCCGGCGCCATTTGGGCCAAGCAGCGCCCACCTTTCGCCGGGGTTTATCAGCCAGTTTACTTTATTGAGGATAACCTTGTCGCCATACTTGATAAACACATCTGCCATGCTTACAATTTGCTTGTAACTGTGGTTTGCCGCGGATGTATTTAACAATTGTTGTAATGTATTGATATCAACCTTAACCTGCTCGCCAACCGAATGCTCGCTTGATTCAAAGTCCTGCTTAGTTAGGCTTTGGCTAATGCTGCCGTTATCTAAAATAGCTACATTGGTTACAACATCGGGCAGTTCAAAGGTAGATGTGGCCATAATAATGCTGATACCTGAGGTAGATATTTCATTAAGTAAAACATTAAACGATTTACGGGTTTCAACATCAAGGCCGGTAAGCGGGTTATCAAGCAGTAGTATGATCGGATTTTTAAGCAGGGCTGCTGCTATCATCAGGCGTTTAGTTTCGCCGTTTGATAGTTTGATGGTTTGTTTATCGCATAGCGCGGATAAGTTTAGCGCTGCTATGGTTTTATCAAATGTCCAGTAAGGGGTTTTATGCTCATTAACTTTTACCGATTGCAAATATTGGCGCACGGTAAGCGTATCTTCCGAATCGGATGAGTTATATCGCTGCTGATAATAAAAATCTGAAGTGTTAGAGAGGGTTTTAAAATGATGTTTAGCACCGGCAAATGCAATAAAGCGATGAAAGGTTAGCAAGGCATTACCTGGTAGTTCCTGTTTATGAACATCATCCATAAAATGATAAATAATGCTACCGCCATTAACGCCAATATTACCTGCAATGGCTTGCAATAAAACGCTTTTGCCCGAGCCACTTTTACCGGTGATAACCCAGCTTTGTCCTTTACTTAGCTCAAAATTGAGATTACTGAAAAGTTGATTGTTTAAAAACTTTACAGATATGTTGTTGACTGTTATTAAAGGCAGATTCATAAGCGGCGAATTTACACATCAACCGCTAATTTATAAGGGTTACATTTACATTAAGCCCAAAATGGGCGATAGTTTTGCACTTAGTAACAAATTTATCAACTTATCCACATTTCTTGGAAATATTAAAAAACAATTTTTAGATTAGGGAACCTATATGAAGAATTGCGAATTTGAGCTGGCGGAGAATTGAATTTTTTAGTTTTAATTATTACCCCCAAATAATTTGCTATGGAACTATTATTAGTAGCTGTTGAAGCCCTTGTACCGATGAGCCTTTTGGCAATTTTTATTGTATTAATTGCTGTACAATTTTTACCAAAAGACAACAAAGAAACAGAAGAATCTGATTCTAATCTGTTGCTGTAACAAACAGGTCTGATTATTGTATTGAGATTTATATATAAATCTTACAATGATCGACTATGAAAAAAATTAACTTATTATTGATCGCTTTGGCAATGGTTGCCTTTAGCGGATGCTCAGTTATCGGCGATATTTTTAAAGCCGGTGCAGCTGTGGGTATTATTGCTGTAATAATAGTAATACTGCTAATCATTTGGATAATATCCGCATTTAGAGGGAGATCATAAATCCTGGTTACCTATTAACTTGTTATAACTCATTGAAATATTGTTTTTTAACTAAAACAATATTTTTTTTATGCCGTTCTCTTTACATAATCTATTGTTATGGAAAGAACCAGAGCAACCATTGAAATCCTTAACGATCTTATTTTAATAAACAACGATCGTATTAAGGGCTACGAACGTGCTATAAGTGAACTTACACCTGGTGATACCGAGCTGAAACATCTTTTTACTAATTTAATAGGCGAGAGCCATCAATTTAAATTAGAAATAGCTACCGAAGTTGCTGCATTTGGTAAAGATATTGAAACGGGAAGCAGTACCAGTGGTAAGTTGCACCGTACATGGCTTGATGTAAAAGCCGTATTTAGTGGGCATAGTAAAAGGAGTGTATTGGAAGAATGCGAGTTTGGTGAGGATGCCATTTTAAAAGCATATCAATCTGCTCTGACCCAGGGTATATTACCGGCATATATCCGCGAAATATTAATTAAACATCAGCCTATTTTACAGGCAGCACACGATAAAATAAAGGCCTTGCGAGACAAAGCTCTAAGTCAATAATGTAATGAAGGGCGCCTATAGGGCGCTTTTTTACTGTGCTATATTTACTTCTATTACTTTCCAACTCTTCCTGTCGGCCCAGTCGCCGCCATTATAGGAAAGCCTTACCTGCCAGGCCGATTTAATAATTTTACCGCTGCTGTCCTGGGCGTTCACAAACGACGATATCTGGTAGCTGTTATGTGCAGTATCAATATTAGATTCGAACGTGTTTTTTGGAAAGCTTGCGGTAGCTGGCTGGCTTAATTTGTCGCTCACAAAAACCTTGGCAATGGCAAACGTTTCTTTAGCGTTTGGTTTGCGGTTAACATGTACCCGGCGATTTTGTAATATGCGCAACATCACAACAAAAAAGAAAAGTGCGAATAAGATACTGAATATAGTAGCTACACGAATGCGGGGATGGTGTTTCCAATGTGTATTCTTTTTATCCTCGTCGCTAAGATTCTTCCAGTCGGCATATTTCATGTTCAGGCGCTTTCACCAATAAACAAAATTTTAGACGAATGTTTTTTTGACGAAAATAAAAGACATAAAAAAAACGCCCCTGGCATAAACCGGGAGCGTTTCTTTTAACAAAAAGAGATTACATTTTTTTAGTAGTATCTTTTTTAGCAGTATCTGTTTTAGCAGTGTCCATTTTAGCAGTATCAGTAGCAGCTGAATCCATTTTAGCTGAATCCATTTTAGCTGAATCTGCAGCAGATGATGAACCAGAACCTTTACAAGCAGCAGCAGAAACAGCGATAGCTAAAGCTAAGAATGCGATTTTGAATGAATTTTTCATTGTTTGTGTTTTTTAAGTGATTTAATAGTTTTTCGTTAGTTAATACCCAAAACAAAAAAAGGTAACCCACTTTTTTAAAAAAAATGCAGATTACCTCTTTAAAACTTTAAAAACTTAAAAAATTAACAGTGTAATTCTTTAATATTTAACCGTTAGGTTAAATTATTTTTTAGTTGTGTCTTTTTTAGTTGTGTCAACTACTACAGTAGTATCTTTTTTAGTTGTGTCAACTACAACAGTAGTATCTTTTTTGGCTGAATCAGCAGCAGCTGAATCAGCTGAAGATGCAGAACCAGAACCTTTACAAGCAGCAGCAGAAACAGCGATAGCTAAAGCTAAAAATGCGATTTTGAATGAATTTTTCATTTTTTGTTTTGTTAAATTATTGTAAGTATGTTATTCTTATGAGTTGTTTAATACCGCAATTTCAAAAAGGTAACCCTTTATTTTGAAATTATTTTTTAACGGTATCTTTTTTAGCTGTGTCAACCGGTGCAGCAGCTGTATCAACCTTGGTAGTATCGGCAGCAACAGTAGCAGAATCAGTTTTTGTAGTATCAGAACCGTTGGTAGCTTTTTTGCTATCGCAAGATGCAGCTGTAAAAGCAATTGCTAAAGCTAAGAATGTAATTTTGATTGAATTTTTCATGTTGATTTTTTGTGATTGTTTATTGTTTTGTGACTGTTAATATCAAAAACTTAAAAAGGTAACCCAATAAAAAAATAGATCCCGGCTTATTAAGGCCGGGATCTATTTTTAAATGCTATTTATTATCTTTCTTAACCGTATCGGTACCACCCGAGCCAGATTTATCTATACCAGTATCAATAGCGTTTGGCGAACCGTTTTTACCAATAGTGCTATCAGCCACAGAACTATTTTTAGATGAATCAACCCGGGTACTATCTGGCACATGGGTTGAATTGTTGCCTTTGCATGCAGTAATCGCAACTGCTATCGTTAATGCTAAAAAGCAGGTTTTAAATAAGTTTTTCATAGTTCGTTAGTTTTGATGTTGTTAAACAAACTCAAATTTAATGCCGCTATGTACTACCAATTATTTCCCGATATTGCGGCTTAAGCAGACGGACTGTGGTGCTGTTAACATCGTGCCAAAAAAATAAATTATATTATTGGGTTACAATTCAATATAAAAAGTATTAAGTAGTGAATAATCAGTTAAATGTAGAAATGCCGACGGATAGTGAAGTGATCATTGGGATCTTGAACAACTCCGACAGTGTTTTAAAAAAATTATACCTGGCTTATTTCCCAATGGTTTTACAACTTGTTATTAATAATAACGGTGACGAGGATGAGGCCAAGGATATATATCAGGAAGCTATAATAGTTCTTTACAATAAGGTTAAACGGGGCGATTTTGAGCTGAGCAGCAAGTTAAAAACCTACATATACTCTATATGCAGGCGTTTGTGGCTAAAGCGGCTTAAACAATTGAACAGATACGGTGGCGATATAAAAGATTTCCAGGAGTACCTGCCGGTTGAAGATGAGGTAGAAAAGCACGAGGAGCGGGACATGCAGCTTAATAAAATGAGTGATGCATTAAAGTTACTGGGCGAACCCTGTAAAACTATAATGGAAGATTTTTATATGCACAACAGATCTATGCAAGAAATTTGCGAACGGTTTGGGTATACAAATGCAGATAATGCGAAAACGCAGAAATACAAATGTCTGCAAAGGCTGAAGAAATTATTTTTTCAGCAGTAATTTTGAAAGGGTAAAGCAATGAAAGATAACCAACTTTTGGAAATGATTGAGAGCTACCTAAGCGGCGAAATGCCTGCCGGGGAACGAGCCCAGTTTGATGCATTACGTAAAAAAGATGCAACCATAGATACTAAAATAGCCGAGCATAAGCACTTTACAGGTTTATTAAAGCAATATAATGAGCGTTTAAGCCTGCAGAACCGTTTGGATGAGATACATGAAGAAATTGATGTACACACGTTAAAAGACGACCTAATGGCGCATCCGTCATGGGTGGTGCAAATGTGGCGTCATCATCATTCAAAAATATCTGTAGCGGCTTCTATAGCTATATTCGCTATTTTACTTACGCTGTATTTTACCGGTGACTTAAGTAACCGCGACCCACGTTTCTTACAATTGAAGCAAGATGTAGAGCGTTTGAAAAAAGAGCAGCCAGCTTTAGGCAACAAGTTAAATGACATTATAAAGTCGAACAAAACAGGCCCAACTATCTCTGCTAAATTCAGGGGGACGGGTTTTGCCCTTACCGGTAATGGTTATATAGTAACCAACTATCATGTAGTAAATGGTGCCGATTCTGTTTACGTGCAAAATGCCGAAGGCGAATCATTCCGCACCAAGGTTATTTACACCGAGCCGCAGTATGATGTAGCCATATTGGAAATAAACGACCCGGCATTTAAAAACCTGGGTACTGTGCCATACAGCTTCAAAAAAGCAAAAAGTGACTTGGGCGAAAATGTTTATACATTAGGTTTCCCTGGCGATGACCTTAAATTTGGCCCCGGTGCTTTAACAGCGGGCACAGGTTTCCATGGCGATACAACCGAATATGAAATGTATATCCCGGTTAACCCCGGCAACAGTGGCGGGCCTGTAATGGATGAAAAAGGTAATGTTATTGGTGTAATTACCGGTAAGCAAACCCAAACATCCGGAGTAGCATTCGCGGTAAAATCAAACTACCTGTTAAAAGCTATCCAAAGCATCCCGGCAGACTCACTAAGCAAATCGCTTAATCTGAGCACTAAAAATACCTTAGCCAGCCTAAGCCGTACGCAGCAAATTAAAAAACTGCGCAACTATGTGTTTATGGTTAAGGTTTATAATCAGTAAAAAATCAACAATTAATATAGCTAAGAGGGATGCAAGAAATTGCCTCCCTTTTTTGTGACCGGGGATTTAGTGGTTTGGTAGGAGGGATTGTCAGTCTGAGCTTGTCGAAGACTTGTACGCTTTGCAAATGGTTCGACAGGCTCACCATGACATAGATCCTGACTCTTGATTCTTTTCTCTTTTGTCAATTTTTTGGGCGTTGCCTTCGGCCCGGGCTTTCCACTCATACGCGCACAGGCATTAGCCACAGGCCGGTATCCGTTTCAATCCCTAACACAAGATAGCCAGAGAGAGCACACGCGACACGCGTGCGCCAGCAGTGGGGGTAGAGTAGTAAACACCTGCTTGTCAGTCTGAGCTTGTCGAAGACCTATATGCCTTGCCAATGGTTCGACAGGCTCACCATGACAGATCAAGCAGGAGCTGTCTTGTCTCTTGATTCTAAATATCCTGACTCTCTATAACCTAACGATCCACTTCACCCAATACAAAATCGAGCGAACCTATGATGGCTACCAGATCGGCAATCATCACATTTTTACCTAACTCGGGCAATACCGAAAGGTTATTATAGCTTGGGCCGCGGGCTTTGGCACGGAAGGGTATCTCAGATCGTTCATTGTCATGTACAAAGTAAAAGCCAAGCTCCCCCTTAGCACCTTCGCAACGGGCGTAATAGTCTTGTGCTTTTGGGGTTAGTTTACGGGGAAGCTTAGCACGCGGGTCAAAATCGGGTGTGCGTTTAAGCTCTTTTTGCAGTCGATCAAGGCACTGCTCCACCATACGTAACGATTGTTCTATCTCATCTACACGCACCTTGTATCTGTCCCAGCAATCGCCAAGGGTACCCATTTCGCCTTTGCCTACGGGTATGTCAAATTCCAGCTCGGGGTAAACCGAGTAGTTGTCAATACGGCGCAGATCGTATTTTAACCCAGATCCACGTAGCACCGGGCCACTGCAGCCGTAGTTAATGGCTACATCCATTGGTAATACGCCAACGTTGGCGGTACGGCTAATAAAGATCTGGTTATCGGTTAAAAGCTGATTAAGCTCAACCATTTTAGGTTTAAAGTATTCTACAAATTCGCGGCAGCGTTCTTCAAATCCAACCGGCAAGTCGTAAAACAAACCACCCACCCAAATATAGTTATACAACATGCGCGAGCCCGAGGCCCATTCCAGCATGCCCATAATATGCTCGCGGTCGCGAAAACACCAAAGGAAAGGGGTGAAGGCACCAATATCAATGCCATAAGTACCAATAGCTATCAGGTGCGATGCAATACGATTAAGCTCGCAAACCAGCACGCGGATGTATTCGATACGTTTTGGGATATCTTTATCAATACCCAGCATTTTCTCGACACCCATTACCCAGGCATGGCTGTTATTCATTGATGCCAGGTAATCCATCCTGTCGGTAAACGGAATGGTTTGCTGATAGGTGAGCGATTCGGCATGTTTTTCAAAACAACGGTGCAGGTAACCAATATGCGGGATAACCTCTTTTACGATCTCGCCATCGGTGATCAGTTCCAGCCGCAAAACCCCATGCGTAGACGGATGCTGCGGCCCCATATTCAGCACCATATCTTCAACAGCAGCGTTAGTGATCTTCTGCTGATAGCGGTAAAGTGCTTCGTTATATTTTGAAATTGTTTTCAACCTTATTCTGTCAATTAAACCACTATGTCATTTCGAACGATAGTGAGAAATCTTGTTCATTATGCAATTTCGCCGCCTGTCATTTGAACAAGATTTCTCTTCGTACCTCGTTCGAAATGACAGGCTTTTTTATACTGAAATTAATCTATTTTAATCCCTTTATAATACTCGGCCGTCTTATAATCTTTCCTTAACGGATAGCCTTCCCAATCATCAGGCAATAAAATACGCCTTAGATCAGGGTGGCCTTCAAAAAATATCCCTATCAGGTCATATGCTTCGCGTTCGTGCCAGTCAGCCGTGCGATAAACAGATGATACGCTTGGGAAGGATGGTAAATTATCTTCGCTACGATCATTCTCCCTGCTTATCTTCAGTGTAAGCTGCAAATGATAGGGGATAGACGACAGGTGATAAACCACACCAAAGCGGCCGGCTTCCACACCGTAATCCATACCCGTAAGGCAGGATAAAAAATCGAAATAAGTTTTTGGATTATTGCGCAGCTCCATACAAACCTCAACTATATAGTCGGGGTTTATTAGCAGGGCGGGTTGCATGCCGGTACGTTCTTCGCCGGTAATTACGTCCTCGCCAAACTTTTGGGTAAGCAATAATTTAATATCATCAAAACTCATGGCGCAAGGCGAACAATTTTCCAGTTTTTTTTATCAGTTTTCTTATAAACTATCCTATCGTGCAGGCGGCTGCTGCGACCTTGCCAAAACTCTATCAGGCGTGGCCTTAACACATAGCCACCCCAAAAAGATGGTTTAGGCACAGGGCTGTCTGCGTACTCAAGTTCCAGTTGGGCCATGCGTTGTTCCAGTTCTTCGCGGCTGGTAATCTCCTGGCTTTGTGGCGATGCAACAGCACCTATCTGGCTCAGTTTTGGGCGCGAGTGGAAATATTTTTCAGAATAATCCCTATCCAGTTTATCAATAGTACCTTCAATGCGGATCTGGCGTTCCATATCACCCCAATGGAATACAAGCGCACCCAGTGGGTTCTTACTTATCTCTTTACCCTTGCGGCTAAGGTAGTTGGTATAAAACTTAAAGCCGTCATCGTTAAAGCCTTTAAGCAATACAATCCTTGCCGATGGGCGGCCATCGTGCGTAGCGGTAGCCAATGTCATGGCGTTTGGCTCGTGCACTTTGTAGTTAATGGCTTCGTTAAACCATTTATCAAACTGGCGCATTGGGTTGGCATCAACATCGGTTTCGTTTAACGAAGCCGCGTTATATTCCTGCCTTAAATTTTCTATATCTTTCTGGTCCATTATCGCAAACTTACAAATTAATTATACCGTACATATTAGTATGTTGTTCATTTTGACTATTAATGAACATATTTTTACATTTACTGTTAACATTATATAAATATAACCCTATGCTTAGTCCAATTTCAGCGGCGGCAGGCCGTTTACTCATATCAGAACCCTTTATGCCCGACCCTAATTTTAAACGTTCGGTTATACTGCTTACCGAATATTCTGAAGCAGGAGCTATGGGGTTTATCTTAAATCATCAAACTGACTACTTATTAGGCGATATATTACCGGATACGTCCTACTCGGAAATTCCGGTATATATGGGCGGCCCGGTGGCCGAAAATACCCTGCATTATATCCACCGCTGCCCCGACAAAATTGAGGGCGGCATTGAAATTTGGGATGGTATTTACTGGGGAGGAGATTTTGAACAGATAAAAGATCTGATAACCAATTACCAGATAACAGAAAAAGAAATAAAGTTTTTCACCGGTTA
>NZ_JAQBOI010000016.1 GCF_028288105.1 Mucilaginibacter sp.
GTTGCTTGAAATGCTTACCCAAGCCAAGTTTGGCGATGCAAGCTCTATGGTAGTTATTGAGCAGTTTTTACAAGGTATTGAGCTATCAGTTTTTGTGATGACCGATGGCACCAACTATAAAATATTACCCGAAGCCAAGGATTATAAACGAATTGGTGAAGGCGACAGCGGTTTAAATACAGGTGGCATGGGTTCGGTGTCGCCGGTGCCTTTTGCTGATGATGAATTTATGCAGAAGGTGGAGCAAAGGATCATCATCCCTACGGTTGAAGGTTTAAAGAAGGAAGGCATACCCTACAAAGGCTTTATTTTTATTGGCCTTATGAACTGCTATGGCGACCCATACACCATTGAATACAACTGCCGCATGGGCGACCCGGAAACGGAAAGCGTTATGCCACGTATCGAATCGGACTTTGTGGACTTGCTAATGGGCGTTGCCGAAGGTAATTTGAACGAGAAGGAGCTGATCATATCCAACAAAACTGCCGCAACAGTAGTTTGCGTTGCTGGCGGTTACCCCGGCGAATACCTAAAGGATAAAACCATCAGCGGAATTGAAAACGTACGCGATTCGCATGTGTTCCATGCAGGCACCACACTTGTTGGCGAAGACATAAAAGCAGTTGGCGGCCGTGTATTAGCTGTTACCAGCCTACAGGATAATATGTTCGATGCCCTGCAACAAGCAACTGCCGATGCAGCACGGATCTATTATGACGGTGTATATTTCAGGAAAGATATAGGGTTCGATTTGTTGTAGTCGGGAAGTCCGACGTCGGATAAGTCCGGAAGACGAATTAGATAATTTTAAAAAATAGAAAGTCCGAAAGGTTTAGCTGCGAAGCTTCTTTCGGACTTTCTGTCTTTACCGACATGCGGACTTAAAAATTATATCTTCCCGAACAACTCTGCCAGTTTAGCTTCCAGATCATCGCCCCTTAGGTTTTTGCCGATGATCTTGCCATTAGGGTCTATCAAAAAGTTTTGAGGGATGCCACGTACTGCGTAAAGCTCGGCAGTTTTGCTTTTCCAGAATTGCAGGTCGGATACCTGTGTCCAGGTAAGGCCGTCTTTATGAATAGCTTTCAACCATGCTTCTTTGGCGTTAGGCCTATCTAACGATACACCCAAAATAGTAAAGTTTTTTGTTTTATAAGCATTATACGCTTTAACCACATTTGGGTTTTCGGCACGGCAAGGGCCACACCATGATGCCCAAAAATCTATCAGCACATACTTCCCACGAAATGATGCAAGGCTAACCATTTTACCGGCGGTATCTGCCTCGGCAAATTCAGGTGCAGTTGCGCCCAAAGCCACGGCCTTTAATTTAGGCATTAATGCGCCAAACTCTTTACCTGTTGCTGATGCTTTTATTGCAGGAGAAAGCGCCTTGTATAATGGCGCTATATCTACATAGTCGGCGCTATATGCAAATGATTGTAATACGCTAAGGCTGATGTAAGAATCAGGATGTTCCTGAATGAATTTTTTATTGATGGCATTTTCCTGCGCCTCTATAGCTTTTTCGGCCAGTTTGTTTTGTTTAATATACTCTGCCGATTTTTGTTCTGCCTCAGGGGTAGCTTTTTCTTTTGCTTCCATAGCGGCATAACCATCGTTAACAGGCTGCATGGCGGTGTGGTAAAGCTCGTTCTCGTGGTTCGCTTTTGTACCATCAGCCTTTGCTTTTGCCACAAGATCAGCACCTGTTATGGTGATAGTTCCCGGCTCTACATAAACAGATTTGTAATCGCGCGTGCTGTTCATGCCCGATCCTTTTTCGTTTAGTAAAACGTAGGCTGGTGTAGGTGTTGCACCTGCATCACCAGTAAATGTAAACTCACCATTTTTTAAAACGGCTGAATCTATAATTGTCTTACCATCCTTACGGTATTGAAGGTAGGCTTTGGCCGGGGCGCTTGCCACGCCAACTTTACCCTGTATGGTAAATTTGGTGTTCTGTGCAAAAGCCAGCACGGGCAAAAGCGCTATGGCGCTTAAAAGTATTTTTTTCATAATAAGTTATGTCAGTTTTAAACGCCTAATATCAATTTAATAACTGATAAATCAAATCTTGCCCAGCAATTCTTCCAGTTTGTGGTCAAGATCGTCGCCACGAAGGCCTTTGGCAACAATTTTCCCTTGCGGGTCTATCAGGAAGTTTTGAGGGATAGATTGCACACCGTATAAGCTGGCTGCCAGGTTACTCCATCCTTTTAAGTCGGATACCTGTGTCCAGGTAAGTCCGTCATTTTTGATAGCAGCCAACCATGCTGCTTTGTCTCCGGCTTTGTCTAACGACACACCCAGTATTGTAAAGCCCTTACCTTTATACTTGTTGTACATTTTTACAACGTTAGGGTTTTCCTGCCTGCAGGGGCCACACCACGATGCCCAAAAATCCACAAGCACATATTTACCGCGGAAAGATGACAGTCGCACCGGCAAACCTTTTTCATCGTTCTGCGAAAAATCTGGTGCGGTTGCACCAATAGCGGTTAATTTTAACGCATCGATAGATACCTTTAATTGTTTACCTCCTTCGGTGTTTTTCAGATCAGCCGATAGCAGGTTATATAATGGCTCAACATCAGCAACATCCGGTGTTGGCCCGCTAACACTTGAAAGCGCCAATAAACTGATATAACTGGCCGGATGTGTGGTGATAAAATTCTTCAGTACAGTTTTTTGCTCTTGCTGCAGTACCGTGTATTTGGCCTGTGTAGCGTTCTGGAAAGCCGCTGAGCGTTGCTGCTCGGCAGATGCTTTTTTGGTTTCCTCTGTGATCTTTTGCGCCTTATCTACAATTACCTTTAGCTGTGCCTTAAGATTTTTGTTATCATCATTTATGGCCGAACCTGCAATATCAGCATTTGCTATAGAATCTTTCCCGGTAATGGTTAGGTTACCTTTCTCCAGGAAAAAGCTTAAGCCATCTGCTGTTTTTGAAGGGCCGCCATCCGGAAAATTCTGCTCTATATACTTTGCAAAACCTACGTTTTTATGATCGATGAATAACGATGCCATAACCGGATCCATTACTTCGCCATCAAACTTAAACTCGCCGTTAACAATGGAAGCTGAATCTGTTACACTGTTGGAGCCTAAATAGTAAACTAAATAGGCTTTAGCCGGGCCGGTAATGTTAGATAGCTTACTTTTTACAGTAAAGGGCTGCGCGTTTTGGGCAAATGCAAATACCGGCAAAAAGGCCGCTATGGTAAACAGGAATTTCTTCATTTAAATTATTAGTAAAGTATCAATAACGTGTAAATGCCTAATGAATTGCGGGTTAGTTTAATTTTTGATAAGTACGCCACCATAGATCGGGCATCTCGCCGGATACCGCGGTTTTGTAATCTTCATAACGGCAGGGCACTAAATGGAAGCGTTCGTTCTTAGAGCCGCCTGTTGGGTATGGCACCTGCATCCACCAGCGATCGCTTTTTTTACTTTTTACAAACACCACTTCGTGCTCGTCATGCGTAAGGCTGGTTTTATAGATCAGGTATTGCGATTTTGGGTTGAGGGGGAAATCGCGCTTGCGGTTATAAAAACCATCAATAAAATACCATATCATTTGCGACAACAGCATAGCGGTTTGGCCGTTGCTATCGTAAGCGGGGTTAAATTCGTAGAAACCAATGGAGGTTAGTTTATCATTAAAACCGGCATAGCGGCAAATCTGGCAGGCTTCTTCGCCGTAAAAACCGTTTGGTTTGGCATTAGCATTCCCTACAGCATCTGACGAGCGGATGGCGCCCATATCAAAACTCACCATATTGGCATTACGGATAATTGGCTCGGCCACTGCAATGTTTGAGGTTAGCTCGCCTAAGCGGTGCACATCAAAGTAAAGCTTGTCCATCACCCGTAAACTATCCTGATTAGCGAAGTAGGTTTGGTAACCCATATTGCTGTAATTGAACAGATAGTTAGGCTCATGAAGGAATACCTTGTTAAGGTACGATGCCGAGGTGGTTTCGATGGTTTCGTGCAGGCCATCTTCTTCCAGGTCAAACTGCGAATCTATCACCAGCAGGTCTATCTTTTGCTCCAGGGCCCCATAGCCCAGGTACTGGGCGTAGGTCAGATCTTGCCCGCCACCAATTATAAGGGGGACAATATCTTTCTTTATTAATTCTTCTACCACGGTTTTTAAGGCGTAGTAGGTATCAACAACGGTTTCGCCGCGGGCAATGTTACCCAGGTCTACTATTTTGGTGCTGTAAGCCCCCTCGTGCAATAAGTATAATTTCTCGCGTACATAATCGGGCCCTAAGGCACAGCCGGCGTTATTTATAGCATTGCGATCATCAAGCACACCAATAATGGCGATATCCGTTTTTTGCTCCAGATCGGGAAAATCAACCGAATAATGCTCGATCTTATCGCCCAGCTGACTGGTAAAATATCCATTTTTTGGCGTGATCTTTTTAAGATCGATGGGTGTAAAAAAATCGGCTAAGGACATATGTTATAAATGTGCAAATATGCAGATGTGCAAATGTGCAGATTTTTTACACATTTGCATATGATTTTAGTTACAGGTGCAACAGGTTTTTTAGGGGCCGAATTAGCAAAAGAACTTATCCTTCGGGGGAACAGTATCCGTTGCACCAAACGGGCATCGTCTACCATCCCCAAATTATTGGAGCCTTATGCTGCAAAAATTGAATGGGTTGATGCCGACCTGATGGATGCTTTCGCGCTGGAAGCAGCATTGGAAGATGTAACACAGGTATATAACTGCGCCGCTTTTGTTTCCTTAAAACAGGCCGATAAAGACCCGATGATCCGTACCAACGTGCGCGGTACAGCCAATTTGGTTGACCTATGCAATGAGAAGGGGATCCGTGTGGTACACACCAGTTCGGTAGCGGCAGTGGGCGAGGCTAAGCCCGGCGAGTTGATCACCGAAAACCATCACTTGGATTCGTCGACAGAAACCGATGGCTATGCCATATCAAAACTGGAAAGCGAAATGGAGGTTTGGCGCGGGGTTGCCGAAGGATTGAATGCCGTTATAGTGAACCCTACCATTATTATTGGCACAAGCGCGGGCACCGCAGGCAGCGGGCAAATATTTGAGACCGTACGCAAAGGCCTGAAATTTTACACCCGGGGCACTATTGGCTTTGTAGATGTGCAGGATGTAGCCAAATGCATGATAGCCCTGATGGAAAGCGATATAAGCGGCGAACGTTATATTATTAATGCTGAGAACCGTAACTACAAACAGCTTTTTGAAGAAATTGCCGGGTGCCTGCGCGTACCTGCACCAACCACATTAGCCAAACCCTGGATAATGGAACTGGCCTGGCGCGGCGCATCGTTAATTGGTGCCATTACCGGTAAAGCACCCGCCCTTGATAAAACCAGCGCGCGGGCAGCGTCGGTTACCCGCGAGTTTGACAACAGTAAAATTAAGGATACTATTGGGTTTGAGTTTAAACCGGTGAGTGAAAGTATAAAGGAGATTTGCGCAGCTATCTGCAATCAATAATCCACATTGTCACTCTTGGTTCATTGCCGTCCCATTTATGGGATGGAATAGTGAGCATATTATAAAGGGCTTCAGCCCAAACTCTACAATACTTTGGCTGAAGCCAGAAAATGTGTACCTTTTATCCGTTGGCTAAAGCCAACGGCAATGATGTGGGTACTTTACAGGGCGTCTATTTACTCACCCTGACGTCGCTACGCTTGTCGCCCCTCTCTGCAGCGCAAAGAGGGTGGGGAATTTCAATTCATTGCCGTCCCATTTATGGGACGGAATAGCAAGCATATAAAGGGCTTTAGCCCAAACTCTACAATATTTGGCTGAAGCCAGAAAATGACTGTCTGTTCTCCGTTGGCTGAAGCCAACGGCAATGATAAAGAGCCCCTACCTCAGCTTCAACAGTACCACATTTTCCACATGCTGTGTATGCGGGAACATATCTACGGGTTGAATTTTTACGGTGTCGTATTTTTCTTTTAGTATCAGCAGGTCGCGGGCCTGGGTGGCCGCGTTGCAGCTTACATAAACTATTTTATCGGCTTCAATTTCCATCAGGCGGGCAACAACATCGGCATGCATTCCGGCACGTGGCGGATCGGTGATGATCACATCCGGCTTGCCGTGCTCTGCAACAAAATCGTGCACCAGCACATCTTTCATATCGCCTGCAAAGAATTTGGTATTGGTGATGTTATTGATCTCTGAATTTACCTTGGCATCTTCAATAGCCGATGGCACATATTCTACCCCTACCACTTCGCGCACATGGCCTGCAATAAAATTGGCAATGGTACCGGCGCCTGTGTAAAGGTCGTATACCAGCTCATCGCCGGTAAAGCCTGCAAAATCGCGGGTTATTTCGTAAAGGCGCAGGGCTTGTATCGAGTTTGTTTGATAGAAAGATTTTGGACCAACCCTGAAACGCACTACGTTTCCATTTGCCGCAGGCATTTCCTCATGGATATATTCGGGGCCTTTCCAGGCTATCACTTCCTGGTCAAATATGGTGTCGTTCATCTTTTGATTCAGAATGTACAACAACGATGTTATGTTTGGGAACGCGGCATCTACATAGTTCATCAGCAGGTTAACCTGCTCTTCATCCGCGTGAGCGAAAACTACGATAACCATAATTTCACCGGTTGATGAAGTACGGATGATCAGGTTACGCAAAGCACCGGTGTGCTGACGCACATCGTAATAACTGATCCCATTTTCTTTAGCAAAAGCGTTGATGCTGTTTCGCAGATCGTTTGATGGTTCGGCCTGCAGGTAGCAATGGTTTATGTTCAAGATCTTATCAAAACGACCGGGAATATGGAAACCCAGCGCGTTCATATCAAGCGTTTCGTCTTCACGGCTCTCGCCGTCGTATAGCCAGCGCTTGTTAGAGAAAGTGTATTCCAGTTTGTTGCGGTAGTAGCGGTCGGCTGGCGATGGAATGATGGCGTCCATGTGGCCTACTTCAATTTTGGCGATACGGGTTAAGGCATCGTGCACGGCTTTTTGTTTGAATTTTAGCTGCGCTTCGTAGGTCATGTGCTGCCATTTACAGCCTCCACAGGTGCCGAAGTGCTCGCAAAAAGCAGGGATACGGTATTCTGATGGCTGAATGAGGCGGGTTATTTTTGCTTCGCCGAAACTTTTTTTGCTGCGGTAAACCTCTACATCTGCAATATCGCCGGGAACGGCTTTTTCTATAAACAGCACAAAATCTTCGGCTTTGCCAACTCCCTTGCCTTCTTCGGCAATATCAATTACGGTAACGTTCTCAAAGAACTTAGGTTTTTTTGCAGATCTACTCATCAGGCTGCAAAGTTAAGCGTATTTATCAATTTTTAGAATGGGAGGGTTGAGTTTACCACAGAGAACACAAAGATTTATTTTATCATTTTATGTTCTATTCTTTGAATTTTAGTATTCAATGAATCTATTTTTTGTAAAACAATATTATTGCTTCTATTACTGTAAACTGTACTGAATATCACACCAGACACTGCAATTACAGCTACAATTAATGAACCTATAAATGAATACAGGTAGCCATTTTTTTGTTTTAGAAGGATTTCCTTATCATGTAATGAAATAGCTGTGTCTATTAATTTTTGAGTTTCAATAACAGAAAGAACTTGACGATGCCCTTTTAAATCCTCCGCAAAATAAGACCGAATCAGCAAAGCAATACAATCTCGTTTGCCGTTAAATCTAAAAAACTCGGGATGTTTATTCGCAATATCTTCCCAATTTTCACTTGATTGAGGTTTACCTCTTAAAGCATCGTTCAAATTTGATATAGTTCGAAAAGCGTGCACATCAACAGATAGTAAAGAAATTAAAGTAATAACATCGGCCAACCTTCCTTCTTGCGTATATCTTTTCATACTTATAAAGATAAAAAAATGGAAGTTGTAATTTGATCTAATTAATCGAAAAAATGTAGCGTGGCTATTAAGCCTCTTTACGAGAATGCCTAAAAAGCAAATAGTAATAGCATACCATTTCCATGGCTTAGTGAACAAATATGAATGTTGACCTAAGTCGCTTTACTCTAATTGTTCAGATAAACAAGTTCAGGATATCGTTCCAGAAGGTATCCGGTTCGGTATCTTCTTTATCAAATTGTTCATCTATCAGGTCCGAAAATTCTGCTAATTCCCTACTCATGACATAATATTTTACTATGCAAACATAGTATTTATTATACCCAAAACCAAAACGGTATTCTGATTTGCTGATTTATTTAATTTGAAATGACATTCTGTTCAAGGATAATTTCCAGTTTGTAGAAGCATGAGCCCCCTGCAATGCAAATACAGTTCGAGATCATCAGGTAAAAAAATTCGTCTTGAATATCGAACACCGGGAAAAATATAGAAAAAGTCCCGAACGTTAGTAACGCGCCTATAACCGCTATCCCGTATTTGACCTCCCGAACTGGTGGAAAGTAAATAGTAATAACCTTAATAATGAAAAAGAAAAGCAGCCAGGTAATCAACGAGAATATACCACCAAATACAACACATATTGCATAGGTGCTTATCTGCTGATCTATAAAAGCAGTTGAATTTAAATGGTATCTGTTATTCGAACATATCTCGATTATAAGGAACATTAGCGGCGCTAAAACAACACTGGTTAGCCATACTTTTACACTGTAAACGAATGAATTTGATTGCATGCTTATAATTTTAAGGTTGATGAATTTAGTGTTCATATTTGACGGTTATCAATCTATGATCTGCCGGTGGGGCGGTTATAGCTTCGATGGTTTTGTTGTACTTGTACTGCATTTTCTTCACATACATATCAAAGGTTACCCCGCCTGCCATAAATAGCTTTTTATGGGCGTACCATACCAGGCATGATGTTGCATGGAAAAAGTGTTTATACACCACCTTGCGCCAGGCTTTTGAAAATGCCGGTTTCCCTTCAAATATGATGGCCAGCCGTTCTGTTTGAAAAGTGATATGCGGGGCTTCGTCTATTAAAATATCGGTACAAATATCTTTCAGCAAACGGCAATGGGTAGCATCTTTAAGGGCCTGGTAAAAGATCTGGGCGGTGCTTTCTACCACAATAACCGCCAGCGTCCATAGTTCCATGCTGGTGTTAAAGTAGCGCACCTTGCGGAACAACGTATCACCCCAGTCGTTCTTTATCCTCTTTTGCCCTATTTTATCAATATACCTGCCCAGGTTGTTACCATGCTTTTGCTCTTCCTTTATAAAAAGTTTAACAGCATCCACATAATCGGGGTCGCCAAGGCGATAGGCATAGCGGGTTGATGCCGCTATGAGGTGTTCCCCTTCAGATGTTTCGCCCAGTTGCCATGCCTGTAACGATGGCAGTATGGTAGCGATCTCGTCCTGTGTAATGGTTGGCGCCAAATTCCAGTTAACTCTTTTGTGGCGGGCATTTGCCTGGAAATACCCTATCCAGTAATTACTTGTATGCATAGCTTTTGATGTTTAGTTTTATATAGCTTGATAACTTGAAAGTACTTTGAATTACAAAGTGATTAGGTAAAAAAATATAGTTTATAACGTTTTCTGATTTTTTATGATCTGCTCCAAAGCATCCAAATGTTGTTTAAACGCTTGTTTGCCTGTAGCGGTGGCCTCGTAATTGGTGTTGGGCTTGCGCCCTAAAAAAGATTTGTGTACCCTAATGTAATCCTCTTTCTCTAAAGCTTTAAGGTGCGATGCCAGGTTACCGTCTGATGCATCCAACAGTTCTTTTAGCGAGTTAAAATCGTAGCGCTCATTCACTACCAGCACACTCATTATTTGCAAACGCAGACGGTTCTCAAAGGCTTTATCAAGTTTTTCAAATGGAATCTTCACCGGTCGTATTTTAAGTACATAATGCTGCCGTAAACAATGTGCAGTACGCCAAAGCCAATAGCCCAAAATAGCAGGCCATAACCCGGCAGCAGGCCAGCCAGCAAACCTAAAAAAATATCGCAAATACCAAGGTAACGTACATCCTTAAAAGAAAAAATACTTGCGTTTACCAATGCCAGGCCATAAAATATTAACGATGCCGAAGCTATAACGCCAAAGTACCCGCGATTTATTAAAACAAGCATTAAAGCCCCACCTGTAAACAGTGGTACTGTCATATTAAACAAAAGTTGTCTGCTGGTATTGCCCCAAACCGGCTGGCCCTTCTTTTTTGCCTTGCGGATAGTAAGCACAATACCTGTTATCACCGATGCGATCAGCACCGCCAGGGCAATCAATATTAAAGTGAATAACCTTGCAGGCGATCGGTCAACATCGGCCATCACATATTCGCGGTAGCTAAAAAAGCCCCCGCTGCCATATATAATATTATAAGCAAGTGCCGCTCCAATAAGCGCGTAAACTCCTGCCAACACACCACTAAGGCCGCTTAGCGATATGAATTTTGAGGAGCGCTCCATCATACTGCGGATGGATGTAAGCTCGTCCTGTATTTCGTTTTCTTTCACTTAAAAGTACTTTGTTGTCCAAAGTAAGTTATTAAAAATTTAACTTCCAAATATTATTTCGCGATTACATCTATTTGGCTAAAAGATTTCTATAAAGACAGTGCAGTGATTAAAACCGACAGAATAATTAGCCCGGTGTAAAAACCCACACCATACAAGGTCCACCTTCTTAATTCTTTTGCTTTACGGTAATAACCATCTGCTTTATAAGTCAACGAAAATATAAGCAATAATACACCTGGAAATAAAAGAGCTACAATTTTAGGCATAATGCCAAGTGGCTCGTTTGCTTTGTTTGTATCGGCCTGTTGCTTTTGTTCTATTACCTGAGCAGCAACCGTAATTTGCTCTTGGGATAAGTTACGGCGCTCAAATTCACTTTTTGCCGATTCGAGCGCGGCCGGTTGATAATCGCCTTCGGGGCTGTTTAGGATGTTTATCAGGTCGGCATCGGTCCGTTTGAGCATTACTGCATCAAATGCATTTCCCATAATCGCAATTGGTTTAGTAGTTCTAAAATAAGGAAAAGATCAGAGAAAGCCAATAAATCAGTGGGGACTACACCTGCAATGCCGCCTTCACCAAATAAGGCAAGATCTCTTTTTGGAAAGATACAAAGTTTTTGCGCACATCGCTATCGCTTACCGATGTAAACGCGAAGCTGAACACAATGCTTTTACTGCATTTAATGAGGAAACGGATCCGCTGCTGATAAGTTTCGTGCTTGCGGACGGCCAGTTGGGTAAATGAATGTACCAGCAGTTCTTCCAGTTCGTTTGAAAGGTTCTTTAAAA
>NZ_JAQBOI010000022.1 GCF_028288105.1 Mucilaginibacter sp.
ACTTCACATTATCAAACGGGATATCGGGCATTATGCCGTGACCAAGGTTAAAAATAAAGCCATTTTCGCCCCTCATTCGCTCAAAAAGGCGATGAATTCGGCTTTTAATGACCGATTTATCGGCATATAAAATATGCGGGTCAAGGTTACCTTGTACGGCGATGTTTTTTGGCAAGCGGTTCTTTATATCCAGCAGGTCGACATTCCAGTCGATAGATATTACATCCGGTTTGGCCTCGGCCATTAATGGTGCAAATACCGAGCTGCCTTTACAGAACGATATCACCGGGATATCCTTCCTGTTTAGTTTACTGATGATCTCAACAATATAACGGTGCGAAAATTCGGTATAATCATCCCATGATAAAGCCTGCGCCCAACTGTCAAATATCTGCACGGCATTAACCCCGGCTGCAATTTGCAGGTTTAGGTAATCGGTAGTAACGGTAGCAATTTTTGATAAAAGCTGGTGCGCCATTTCCGGGTGGTTATGCAGCATCAGCTTGGTCAGCTTAAAATCTTTTGAAGATCCGCCCTCAACCAAATAACTCATTACCGTAAAAGGTGCGCCTGCAAAACCTATCAGCGGGATGCTGCCATTTAAACGCTGCTGAATTACTTTTATAGCGTCGGCCACGTATTGCAGCTTGTCGCCTACATTGGTTTGCAGGTTATCAATATCAGCCTGTTTACGCACGGGGTTGGCAAACTTAGGGCCTACGCCTTGTGTGAAGCTTAAGTCGCCGCCCATGGCTTCGCCGGTAACCAATATATCTGAAAATAAGATAGCAGCATCAATACCCAGCAAATCAACCGGCAACATGGTAACATCGGCAGCCAGCTCGGGGGTTTTGCACATCTCCAGGAAAGAATATTTATTCTTGATCTCCCAATACTCGGGCATAAAACGGCCTGCCTGGCGCATCATCCATACGGGTGGTCGTTCTGTTTTCTCTGAAAATGCGGCTTTTAAAAATAACGAATCTTTCATAAATCTTGTAGAAGCTCCATACCTGGCGCCTCTGTACGGTTTGTGTATTTGATAAAGACGCGAAGTATCGCGGCTCTACGGCTATTTGTGTTTCTTTAGTTCCTGCTCAACCTTTTGGATAACATCCTTCATTTTGGCAGTTATATTGTCTTTATGTTTTTCGGTAAGTTGCAGGTATGCCCTGGCTTTTTCGTAGTTACCGTTACGTACGTTTATGTTTGCCACATGCACCAACGCGGCCACATGGTCGTTAGCGCTTCGCAGCGGATATAAGGCTGCCAATTCATAATGCTGTTCGGCTTCGGCATACTCGCGTTTCTGCAGGCATACGCCACCGTATATAAACTCGTAAAATCCGCGTCGCCTTTTGCTTAACCATTCTGGTTTGGGCACCTGCCTTAGCAGATTTTCTGCCTTATCATAATCCTTTTGATGGAAAGCCTTGGCTGCCAGCACAATGGTACCCTGTTTAAAATAGCCCCATATCAGAAACCCGATAAACATTACACACACCGCGGCCAGTTCATAAACCTTTAGTTTAAGTATAACGGCCAGCAGTATTACAAAAAGCCCGGTTACTAATATTCGTGCCCTGTTTGTAAACATTAATTAGTGCTGGTTATCTGTAAACTTATAACCCACACCGCGGATAGAATGGAAAAACACCGGGTTTTTAGGGTCTGGTTCAAAATATTTACGGAAGGTAAGAATGAAGTTATCAATGGTACGGGTTGATGGGTACACATCATAATTCCAAACAGTTTCCAGGATCTGCTCGCGCGATACAGCTTCGTTACGGCGCTCTATCAACAGCTTCAACAGCATGGTTTCTTTTTTAGTAAGCGGGGTAACGCTTTCATCACCATTAACCAATTCGAACGAGTTAAAGTGGATGGTTTTATCACCAATTTTATAGCTGTTAAACTCTTTCAGGTCTTCTCCCTTAAGGCTGCGTTTTACCAGATTGTTTACACGCAGTATCAGCTCTTCCAGGTTAAAAGGTTTGGTCAGGTAATCATCAGCACCCTTTTTAAGGCCCGATATTTTATCCTCGTTGGTGTTTTTGGCAGTAAGGAACATAATTGGTACCTCAGAGTTTTCTAACCTTATGGTTTCTGCAACCACAAAGCCATCAATTTCGGGCATCATAACATCCAGTATTACCAGGTTAAAACGCTCTTCCTTAAATATTTGAAGGGCTTTTTTACCATTGTTTGCTGTAGAAACTTTATAACCTTCCAGCTCCAGGTTTAACTTAATGGCTTCTAACAAATGGTCTTCGTCTTCGGCTAATAAAATTCTTTTTTTGTTTGGCATGATCTATAATTTAGGTTAATGCAAATACTACTTCAAAAACACTACCGGCAGGGCGGTTATCTTTCACTTTAATACTGGCCTGGTGCTTATCTAATACTTCTTTTACGATGTATAAACCCAACCCTGTTCCTTTTGTGTTACGTGTATCTTCGCTGCCTACACGGTAAAACTTATCAAAAATACGCGGCTTCTCACTATCCGCAATACCTATGCCATGGTCTGCCACCTGAAAGTAAACTCTTCCTTCTTTTTCAAAAAGCTTAACGTTCACTGTTTCGCACGGACTTGAATATTTTACGGCGTTCTCTACCAGATTGGTTACTACCGATGTTAAGGCGAACTTGTCGCCTATTATTTCAATTTTAGGTTCAATTTCGGCGTTAATGATCTGCTGGTTGCAATCGCACTTGCTTATTTGCAGGCGGTTTACAATGCTATCTACCAAAACCGACATATTAAATTTAGCCTTAGGGAAAGTATATGAGCGGTTATCAATTTTTGATGCCAGCAGCATATTCTCTACCATATCATCCAGGCGCTCTACATCCAGCAGAGATTTATCAATGAAGTTTAACACCTGCGCTTTAGTAAGGTCACGTTTCTGGATGGTTTGCAGTAATATTTTTATTGATGCCAGGGGCGATTTTAATTCGTGGGTTACCGATAACAGGAAGTTCTTTTTTTGTTCCTGTAGCTTTTGCTCGCGGTTGATGGATTTATGCAGGAAATAGGCCCCTACTAAAAACACCATTACAAACATGGAGCCTTCGCCCAGTATCATTCCCTTACGGCTGGGATTTAGATGAACCAGCATATATCCCCACCACACCAGTTCCGCAACGGCGTAAATGATAATGGCATAAAATATAACAAGCGATTTTTTCATAATTACTTCAAGTTTGCAGTTGGA
>NZ_JAQBOI010000032.1 GCF_028288105.1 Mucilaginibacter sp.
GTAAAGTTTGCATTAGGCGATGTTACATCTTACCGTAAAGCAATTAATTAGTAAGTAATTATTATAGCCGTAATAATTTTTGGCAAGATTTTTAGTATATATATAGTAAACTATAATCTATGATACCCGATAATCAAAACCCAGACTTTGTTACTGATCCGGAGGACAGGAACACTCCATTAAATGAAGACATCAACGAAACTGCTGATAGCGAGAATCTGAATTATGATGAAAATATCAACAGTTACGAGTATGATGTAAAGGGCGATAATCCTGATTATGACCACCCCGACCCTTACGATACGGCTGTGAAAGACGGCGAGGACATGAACTCTACTTATGATGAAGCCAACCCATATGATACTAAAGGCGAGTATGATGCCGACCGCTCAATTGAAACCGATGCCGATTCTTTGGGTATGCATATTGATAGCGGAAAAATTTTAGAATTAAACCCGCGTGATGCAGCTTTAGCACACACCCCCGAGGATGACCGCGATGACCTGGACGAGGAAGGTTATCCTAAAAATGATACACCAAAAAAATAAATGTTGTTTGTGATTTTACCACAGAGATCACAGAGGATATATTTGTTTATTAACACAGAGAGCACAGAGATTTTTAAATAAATTCTGTGCTCTCTGTGTTTTTATCTTTGTGTACTCTGTGGTAAAATTCTCCTAATCGAAATCCAAATTAAACTTATTCTTCAAATCAATAAGCTGTGGGTTTTTGGCTGCCAGGTATTGGAACTTTTCCATAGCGGTATATGGCCTTCTTGCTACGGTTTGCTCATCAACACGGGCGTTAACTTCAATGCTAAAGTTTTTGAGGGTGGTACGCAGAAAGTTTAACAGATATGGGCGTTCATCCCTAAAGGCCACTTCCTGTACCTTATTAGATACAGGCACTTCAAAATTCTCGGGGCCCAAAACTATTGGGGTTACCGATGTAAATATGGTGTACAAAGTTGCCGCTTTACCTTCTGCCTTTAATTTAGCACCATGGTTAGTCCACAGTTGCAAAAACTGGTCAATTGTGAACGATTCTTTATCAGTACCTTTTAAATATGGGTCTTCTTCCTCCAGGGCTGCCTCTTCTACCTGTTTGCCCAGGTCTTTTAACGAGGGTATTTTTATAGACGTAGCCCCGCTGTGCGCGTTGGGGATAAATACTTTTGGTTTCTCGGCTGCAGGCTCTGGTTTAGCTTCGGCAGCAGGCATTGCCATAGTTGGCGTGGCAGGTGCCGTTACTGGTGGGGTCCTGTTATAAGTAACTGGATTATCCCTTACCACAGCCATATTGTCTGTAGTATAGTTAGTTACAGGAGTGCTATTTACTGAGGTATCAGGTTTTTTTTTTACCTCCCCGTTTGGGGCAGCAGCGTTTTCACTTACCGGCAGGGCCGATAAATTAAATATCGAGAGCAGGTTACTCATTTTGAGCAAGGCAAGCTCTACTTGTAAACGCTGGTTTTTGCTCAGCTTATAACTAATATCGCACTGGTTAGCAATATTCATGGCCGATAGCAGGAACGATACCGATGCAGCCTGCGATTGCTGCAGGTAACGCGCCTTTATGGTTTCGCTAACTTCCAGCAATTTTATGGTTGATGCATCCTTACCTACCAGCAGGTTACGGAAATGCTCGGACAGGCCGGATATAAAATGCGCCCCGTCAAATCCTTTTGATAAGATCTCGTCAAACAGCAGCAGCGTTGTGGCGCTGTCTTCGCCTAATAGCTTATCGGTTATATTAAAGTAGTAGTCGTAATCAAGTATGTTCAGGTTATCAATAACCGAACGATAGGTAACATTACCGCCGCTAAAACTCACTATCTGGTCAAACATGGACAAGGCATCGCGCAAGCCACCATCTGCCTTTTGGGCAATAATGTGCAGGCCGTCGTTCTCGTAGGTAATGTTTTCTTTTTGGGCTATGCCTGCCAGGTGGCCGGCCATGTCCTCTACCCTTATGCGGTTAAAATCAAAGATCTGGCAACGGGATAGTATGGTTGGCAGTATCTTGTGCTTTTCGGTAGTGGCTAAAATAAATATGGCATAGTTGGGTGGTTCTTCAAGCGTTTTCAGGAAGGCGTTAAAGGCCGCCTGCGATAGCATGTGCACCTCATCAATAATATAAACCTTGTAACGGGCGGCTTGTGGCGGTATACGTACCTGCTCTATCAAACTACGGATATCATCAACCGAGTTGTTTGATGCCGCATCCAGCTCGTGTACATTAAACGAGTTACCGTTCATAAAAGCACGGCAGCTATCGCACACGCCGCAGGCTTCGCCATTGGGCTGTAAATCGGTACAATTAATGGTTTTTGCCAGTATGCGCGCGCAGGTGGTTTTACCCACTCCCCTTGGTCCGCAGAATAAAAATGCCTGTGCCAGCTGATTATTCTTAATAGCGTTTTTTAGCGTATTAGTTATATGCTGCTGACCTACAACGGTTTCGAAAGTAGCCGGGCGATATTTGCGTGCCGAAACAATGAAATTATCCACAGGCACTAAGGTAACAACAATTGCTTTAAGTTAAAACCTCAATTAAGGATTGTGAATAAAATTGGGGTTTTACCTATTGCATATCACCATCAGGCATATGGTCGTCGTCTTCCGGGGCGGGCTCTCCCATGTCATCGGCAGTGCGGATCTTGTTCAAATCATCTTCAAACTCCATCTGGTCGTCAAAGTCCTCATCTTCCTCATCGTTCCAGTCGCCATCCACAGGGGTTTCTTTGGGCGAAGAGGTAAAATCGTCGGTAAAATCCTCCTTGTTATCGTCATGTGGATATTGGTTGGTAAACTGCATATGTTGTTATTTTTAATAAAGACAGATTGATAGATATTAATGTTTTACAGAAATTAGCCGCGGTAATCTTTTGCACTGTATAATAACGTGATTAACAAGCGTATTGCTGTCTGTAAAATACAACTTATACCGCTTTGATTATAAAATAATTCTGCCTACATTTGCAGCCCCGATATACAGGGATAAATAATTAAAAATCAAAATAATAATGCAACAGTACGAAATCGTGATCGTTCTAACCCCGTTGTTATCAGATGAAACTGCTAAAGAGGCAATTGCCAAATACAGCAAGATTTTAACAGATAACGGAGCCGAAATTGTCCAGGAGGATAATTGGGGTTTGAGAAAATTAGCGTACCCTATTCAGAAGAAAACTACAGGGTACTATCACTTAACTGAATTCAGGGCTCCGGGTGATTTAATTAACAAACTGGAAGTTGAATTAAGGCGCGATGAGCGTGTTTTGCGCTTCCTAACCATTGCTTTGGATAAACATGCCATTGCTTACAATGACAAAAAACGCAGCGGTGCTTTTAACAAGAAACCTGCGGCTAAAGTGGAGGAAAACAACTAATGGCAAACGACCAAATTAAATACGTTACCGCTCCAAAAGTGGAGGATAACCGTAAAAAATACTGCCGTTTCAAAAAGAATGGTATTAAGTATATCGATTACAAAGACGCTAACTTTTTATTAAAGTTTATTAACGATCAGGGTAAAGTATTACCTCGCCGTTTAACAGGTACTTCTTTGAAGTTCCAGCGTAAAGTGGCACAGGCTGTTAAGCGTGCGCGCCACATCGGTTTATTACCTTATGTTACAGACTCATTAAAATAATCGGAGGTAAAAAGCAATGGAAGTTATTTTAAAACAAGACGTAAAAAACCTCGGCGATAAAGACGATGTAGTGAATGTAAAGCCAGGTTATGGCCGCAATTTTCTTATCCCAAAAGGTTACGCAATATTAGCAACTGTAAGCGCACGTAAAGTTTTAGCAGAAAACTTGAAGCAAGCACAGTTTAAACAAGAAAAAATACGCAAAGATGCTGACGCGATAGCTGCACGTTTAGAAGGTGTAAAACTTACTATCGGCGCTAAAGCTGGCGAAAGCGGCAAAATTTTCGGTGCTATCAATACCATACAGGTAGCTGATGCATTAAAGAAAGAAGGTTTTGAAGTTGACCGTCGTCGTATCACTTTTGACCAGGAGCCTAAATTTGTTGGTGATTACACCGCGATTGTGAACCTGCATAAAGAAGTAAAAGTTCAGGTTCCTTTCTCAGTTGTTGCTGAGTAATTAACCTTAGATATCGAATTTCGAATGTTCAATTTCGAATTTAGATATTAGAGCTTAGAGTTTTAGAAAAAAGGTGTTTAGTTTAGGCTAAACACCTTTTTTGTGTTTAAATAAAAAGATTATCCGCAGATTAGGGGTATTAAAGTTTACAATGGCGAAGAAGGTACAAAGCCGCAAAAAAAGCAGCAGCAAAACAAAAGGATTTTTTAATATCGGCATTGTAAGGCTGGTTTTACGGATAGTAAAGCTGGTTGCTATTGTGTTTGTTGCCGCCAGTTTGTTTGGTGTGTTGTTATTCAAGTTTGTAAACCCGCCCTTTACCTGGTTAATGATACAACGCGGTTTTGAGCGCAAAGCCGATGGCAAAGACTGGAAGATAGATAAGCAATGGGTAGACTTTGACCAGATTGCCGACCCCATGAAACGCGCAGCCGTTGCCGCCGAAGACCAGAGCTTCTTAGAAAACCACGGCTTTGATTTTAGAGCGATAGAGCGTGCTATCCAAAAAAATGCTAAAAGCAAAAAACTGATAGGTGGCAGCACCATTAGCCAGCAAACCGCCAAAAATGTTTTCCTGTATCCCGGCCGTTCATTTGTACGTAAGGGCTTTGAGGCGTGGTTTACCGTGCTCATAGAAACCTTCTGGAGCAAGAAACGCATTATGGAGGTGTACCTTAACGTAATTGAAATGGGCGATGGTATATACGGTATAGAAGCTGCATCACAAGCTTACTTCCATAAACCGGCATCACAATTAACCAGGCGCCAGTCGGCAGCTATAGCGGTGATATTTCCAAGCCCGCTTAAGTGGAGCGCAACCAAACCAACCCGCTATTTAAGGCATAGGCAATATCTGATCATGAAAAATATGCGCAGGTTGGGGCCGCTGGAGTTTTAAGTAATTCCTATCTTATTGGAAATATTTGAATTATATTTATGCAGTTAATGCAGCATTTGTATATTGGAAGACCTAAACTATAAAGAATCACTAAAAGCATTGCGGTTAAAGTGGAATGATCCTAATATTCCCATCAAGTATGGTTTATTCTTTATACTGCTCCTACTTAGCTTACTTTCTTTTTCCTTTTTAAAAGATAAATATTATGAACATGGTAATAGTTTTGAGAACTATTATTGGGGAATTATATCAGCTCTATTAATTATTTTCATAATAATCTTTAGTATAAAAGCTTTGGAAGTAAACGAAAGATTAATAGGTTATCCAATAATTGCTGAACCACGTGAGGTAAGAAAGATGATTGAAGGTTACCTTAAAAAAGAAAAATACACCATTTATCGATCAAATGATAATTACCTGCTTGCAAAAAATAGAAAAGCATTTGCAAGGAGTTCTATTGTAGTCATTTTCAACAAAAAAATAATTTATATCAATGTCCAAAACCAGTACGGTTTTAGAGGTTATCTTCCTTTTTCCTTCGGGCGAAATAAAAGAATTGTATCAAAAATAATTAGCAATATAAATCCAACTTTATCATGAAAAACATGCGCAGGTTGGGGCCGCTGGAGTTTTAAGCGACCACATAACATTCTCAAGAAAAACACTTGCAAGCTTTTCATTATTTCACACCAGCTTAGCGCCCAACATGCGGCCTAAGCGCCCCGCATGTCTGCGGGGACTTTTCCATAATAAAGCTGTTTTACCCAAATAAAGGGTCACTGCAACAATTCAGGCTAAGGCTGTAGGCGGTAAAACCCATTTATTTATACTGAAGCAACCTGGTTAGCTGTTTTAGATAAACGAAATGCAGCAAGGATATAGTAAAAGGCACCAAACGCAGCATACCCGGCCAAACTGGTAATTCCCTTTGTAGGATCGTGTGCCAAAAGTATAAAAGATGTTCCACCGAGTATAGATTGCCCACCGCTAATGATCATAGGCCATTGGCCACCCAGGGTTTTCCTGCGGCGCAATCCTAAGATCAATTGGATCAATCCTGTTCCAATTGCCCAGGCACCGAAAACTATCAATGCTTCGGGAACGCCTTTTTGTAAAGCAATATACACAGCAACTGTAGTGATGCCACTAATTACAATATTTACATATTGCGGCGTTTTAGAAGGACTGCTATGATTGGCACGGATATCTAAGAAGGTGCCCACTATGTCCCAGGCAGGGTAAATGACCAGCAAAATACTGGCAACGAGGATAGAAGTTTTTGCAAAAAGGGCGATAAGAATAACCCAGGCTATTGAAAATACGGCGCGGGTAAAATACAGCTTGCGTAACGATCTGGCAGTTTCAACGGTCTGTCCGTCCAGTACTGCATTAGGTTGAGCATTTGATGTCATGATTTTAATTTATATGTTGTCATGCAAAACTCCACTATATAAAACGGCGCGTTTTTAACTTAAGTTAAAACTTATCAGAAAGTTACGTTACTATTACATTTGCCAAACCGGACCAGTTTTAGCTATATATTTAATCAAGAGATATAAAGCTAACTCTTTCCCAGATGAAATTTTCACTTAAGTGAAAATGCTTATATTATATTCAAATTATATTTAGGGTGTTGTAAACAAACCAGGTTCTGATGAACACAAATTACTTATCAAATGACCGATAAAAACGATGACATCTTTCAGCATTTAAGGGATTTTGCCCCACTGAACGATAAAGATATTAGCGACAGCCAGCCGTTTTGGAAAGCGCGAAAAATGAACAAAGGCGACTTCTTCAACATGCAACGCATGGTTTGCAACGATCTTGGATTGATAGTTAAAGGCATATTCCGGATCTATTTCCGCGACCCTGATACAAAAGAAGATAAGAACATTTTCTTTTTCTCAGAAAATCAGTTTGTCGTTTCTTTCAGAAGCTTTGTATCACGCAACCCATGCTGGTATTTTATTGAAGCAATGGAGGATTCGGAGATCTTTTTTATCTCTTATCAAGATCTTAACAATTTATATGAAACCCATCCAAACTGGGGGAAATTCGGCAGGCTCCTGGCCGAATTATTTTTTACCATTGCACAAACCCGCACAGAAGAATTCATTTTCTTCTCGCATGAACAACGCTATATCAAGTTACTGGAAGAACATCCGGATATTGTTGAACGTATCCCGGCTTATCATATCTCATCTTACCTTGGTATAACAAACCCTTCACTGAGCCGGATCAGGAAGCGCATTGAAAATAAAAACGCAGGATGAAATAACTTTTGAGCGGAAATGGCTAAAAGGCTTTATCCCGCCTCTATCGGCAAATATTTATTTACTATTTTCCCGTTCCCGATTGCAACCGGTTATCATTTGTTAATTTAGTTCGACAAATCAGCACAATCAATATCGCCATGCCTAAACTAACCCACACCTCACAACAGCAGGTAACCGAACACATCCAAAAGCTTGATCCTACTATCCGCGATATGGTTGAAACACTAAGGCAGATCATTTTAAGCACCAACAGCGAAATTGATGAACAGATAAAATGGAACAACCCCAGTTTTTACTATACCGGCGACATGGCTCCTTTCGACCCAAAGGAATATAAACGGGATATAATAGTAATGAACCTGCACAAAAACCGCATTATGCTGGTGTTCCCAAGCGGTGCAAAGGTGAATGACACCACAGGTTTTTTAGAGGGCGATTATGAAGATGGCAGGCGACTGGCTATTTTTAAAGATATGGATGATGTAAAGGCTAAGACTGCTGCCTTGCAGAATGTGATAAAAAAGTGGTTGGCTTTGGTGGAAAAGTAGCACTTTAACTTACTTATACTTCCAATTTCTTGATTTACCCTCGCTTAGCCATTCAACAGCGGTTTGCATGCGTTTATCACGGGTAGCATCGGTTTTAGCTTCAACTATCCACTCCAGGTATTCTTTTTTATTCGAATAGCTAAACCCATCAAACGCTGCTTTTGCCTGCTGATGCTGGTTTAGCACAGCCTCGAAATAATCAGGAATTATCAACTCCGTTTTTTCGATAGTGGCTTTTTGTATAGGGACCTTTTTACCGGCTTCATTCAGTTTAACGCCTTGTTCTATAAAATCTATCAGTACATTTTTAGGTGGCAGATCGGCGATGTTGGTAATACGGCCAAATTGCCCGGCGCTTTCATCATTCAGCTTCATTATCTGCTGTGGGTCGTCTATTAGCGATGCTTTCCATAAGTTAAGCCCGCAATGTTGCTTAAAAGCCGCCAGCATTATTATTGGTCCTTTATAATCAAACGAGGGGCAGCCCCATTTAATGGTTTCGGTTATTAACGGCGAAGCTTCATGAATCACCTGCCTTAGATACGTTAAAATTGGCTGTGCAAAATCGGCCGACTTACCTATGTAAGCCTCAACCCGGCTATCATACTGTTCCATAATGCAATATAAGTAATATTACAAAGAATCGGCATGCGGAACGTAGGGAAGCATCTTGCTCGCCAGGGATAGCAAAACGGTTACCGCAAAATATCTTTCAACCCGGGATGTGATTGTGATACCAGGAACTCCGTAATTTCAAACTCGGCAAGCTTGTGCTCATAGAATGGATCTTCAGCGATGATCTTCTCCAGTATTTCTTTCGAATCGGCCTGGGCTATAATAACACCACCTGTACGCGGCACCTTTCGGCCGCTCATAATAAACACATCGGCCTTATAATATTTCTTCAGGTACTGTACATGGGCTTCCATGTGTTGGTCAAGCTCTTCCAGGGGGACAATGTAATTGAGGCTGATGATGAACATAGTCTTAGTAGTTGAATGGTGAGTTGTTGATTGGAAAGTGGTTAAGCCCTCTTATCTTGCTACCAGATCCCTAAACAGTTGTATATGCCAGCTATCCTTAAACGGCACTTCCCATTTGGTTTGCAGCTCGGTTAAGTTTTGGGCCAGGTTGTTAAACACAACGGTTTCGGTGTTGATCTTTCCGGTTTTTAAAAGCTCTTCAAACTGATGGCGCGGTACGGATAGTACTTCTTCCCCATCGCGGTAAGCAAGGTTAAACCTATCAAACAAGTTAATGCCGAACTGCTGCTCCAGCTGTTTCATAAAGTTTACCGATTTATCTATCGAGCAGCCGCTTGCGCCCGCCTGGCTTTCGTCTACTATCAAGATAAGGAAGCGGTTGTACCTTATTTCGGCTTTGGCCAGCAACTGGTTGTTGTGTGCTGTCCATCCGGTGGTAAAATTATCCAGCAAAACCTGTGCCTGCAATGCCTCAGCATCGGTAAGTTTCCTGTCCGATTGATATACCCAAACTCTTGAATGTGAAGAAAATTCCATATCGCAAATTTATCAAATTATTAACTTAGGTTTATTATAAGTTGTCATGCAAACATCACTTCTGTCGGGAAAGAAAAAAGCGTTTCTAATAATCTTAATATCCCTTTTGGGGCTGTTTTTTGGCGGTTTTAGGGCGTTTTATGGCGAACAGGAGTGGGTAAACTGGGGCAACAGGTTCCTGAACGAGAATTACGACCCTGCCGCTGAACCCAAACTAAAGAAGTACGAAATAACCCTTACGGCAGACCATTTTATCCGCTTGCGCAAAACTTATCAACAGGGCAAACAGGAGTATTATTCTTTTAATTTACAACGCTTTGCAGAATTGAGCTATATACCCGGCAGCGCCACTACAGATACCCTCCAAATAAAAACCCAGGCCGATGACATTATTGTACAAACCTACGAAGACCCCAAAGGCGACGTAGATTCGATGGCTACACATTGGGATATACCAGTAAGGAAGTTATCACCGTTAAAGTTGGATAGCCTAAAACAGGCATTAAATTTTTTGAAAGGAAAAGGATTATGAGGTTACTTTTTGCGGCGATGCTATTATTATTTAGCCCATATATATACGGGCAGAATGTAAATAAACAACATATTGATGAGTGGCTAATTAAGTGTGATACAGCCTATAAAGCCAGCAAGGTATGGGGCTATGCGTTTAACAATATTGTTTATGAAGCTAAGGATTCGGTAAGGTTGGATAATGACTTAAAATCGCTTGCCAATAATAACTTATTAAGTATTGACCCTTTTTGGAACGAAGAGTTATTGCCGACAACCAAAAATCCGGGAAAGCTTTTGGTATTAATAGTTACAAAGGGGAAGCAATCCGTAAAAGACAAAGAGGGTATTTTAAAAACAGCATTAAGTAAATACACCAAACCACAACTTTCTCAAAACCCTGTCGATTCGGCCTCGAAAGAACCGGTGCTGCTTATAAATGGAAAGCCAATATCCCCTACTAATTGCTATGCAGAACTATCAAAACTTACACTCGATTCTATTACAGACATCTATTACAGTAAACACCCTGTGCCAAAAGAATACTATGGCCAAAATGCGAAGAATGGGATTATTGCAATATGGATTAAATAATATACCATCCGTTAGTCCTAACTATTGAGGCAAACAGGAGTATTATTCGTTTAATTTGAAACGGCTGAATAGTTTAAAACAGGCATTGATTTTTTTGAAAGGTAAGGCTTTATAAAGGAAAAATCCCTGGCCCGTTTAGGAATACAAACCAGGGATTTAATACATATTGCTAAGCGCCTTTTGCTTTACCAAACAAGTGCAGCGACCAATAATTATTTAAAAATATATTCTTTGGATCGCGTTTCTCGCGAAGGTTCATAAAGTCGTCCCAGCGCGGGTATTGCGCTTTTAAATATGCGGCCCAATTTTCATAGTCGTACTCAGGCAAAAACTTGGCCCAATGCAACCTGAATGGTATATCCTGCTTGCGAAGCTCTTCCCAAAACTGGGCGAAAAACCCATCCTTATTTGCCGGGTTACCTTCATTGGTGGTAAACCAAAAAAAGTCTATCCTTAACACATCCCGCTCAAACGCCGGGCTTAGCCAAAAAGAGCTTTGCTTACCCGCGTACAGTTCGGTTGAGTAATAACCTGTGGCTTTAAATTTGTCTTTTGTAAACATTTCGTCCAACAGTTTCATGGCGCGCGCGGTGTCTTGCAAGGGTATCCAGATCTCGGTAAACTCGGTACCCATCATAATATCGTTAGCGTTGTTATCCATCGGCAAGCTGCTGTAGGTATAATCCATAAACATTTGTGGCTTTCCTTTCTTAGTTAACGGTTGTAAAGTGTCAATCATCATTGGGTACACTCCACGAAGCAAACCTTTAAACGTCATAAAGAACAACGTAAGCAAAAAACCAATTATTTTGAGGATGAACGTTACCAGGCCGGCAAAAAAGCTGTTGTTCCACAATTGTGCGGTAAGCTTTTCAAATTCGGCAAACGACGGCTTAAGCTTTTCCCAAACAACAGAGAATTTGCTGTTGCCTAACATGGTAAACAACATGGCGGCCAGCAATTGCTCTACATTAGTTAAAAAGGAATCGTCCGCAAATTCTTCATACGGCACAGGGTCAAACACGGGCATTGCCGCCCCGCGCGAAGCTTCCCATATCACTACCCGGTTAACTTTATCTTGCGGCCACCATAACAACCTTGAATATGGCGTTTGCTTTAAGAATGTTTCCAATCCGGGTTTCCCATCGGCTCCGTTACCTAACAGATCGATAGGGCAGCTGGCAAGCGCTGTAGGGTAAGTGATCTGCTGCCCGTAAATATTAAAGTTAGGCGTTAGTTGCAAACGCACTTTACTTACAATGCCAAGCAAGCCCAATGATAGGGCTATAGCGCCAAAATTTTCATCATCTTTATTAAACCACTCCAGCGTGCCGTTGCCGTCAATAATGGAAAGGCCCATAATATTCTCTTCCAGCGTATACCATAAAGATCCGCCGGCAGAACCTGTCATCAAAAAGCCGCTTACCGTTTGATGCGAAATGCCGCCCAGGTCGGTAAGGGTAAAACCTTTTTGAAATGCTTGGTATAGCAGGCTGTTTTGTAAAGTAGATACGCCAGTGGGGTCTTCGGGATCTAACCCGAGGTGAATACCAGCTTCTACCTCAATAATACCTTTTGCCTCGTCTATCCAAACAAGTTTATTGTATTTATCAAAAATGATATTTAGGTTTGGCCCCTGTGGTGGTATTTGTTCTGAAACAACATTAGGCAATTGTGGGAACCCCTGCCCCGGATCAGTATAAATAGCATGTGATAATGAGTGCGCTGCCCCCCTGCACCTGACCTCGAGTGATTCGGCCGCGGCTTTTTGTACAAGAGATATTAATTCATTTTCGTTGGATGGATGGTAATAGCCATCACTGGCAAGCGGCGGTGTTTGTGATAAATTCATAAGTGATAAGGTTTAGGATATTAAAAGTAACTGTTGTTCATTTTTAATATCCAGCTAATTACACCCTATTTATACACCTATATCGCCCCTATTACAACCTATATGTTTAAATTGAACGTTATAATCCGTTTGCCCTAACGGTTATTTCAGCTATATCCAGCACTTTTATTTCCTGTTCTTTTTCCATGTGCTTAACGCCATCGGTAAGCATGGTCATGCAAAACGGGCAGCCCGATGCTACTATCTGCGCGCCGGTTTCCAGCACATCAAGCATGCGCTCGTCGTTAATATCTTTTTTGCCCGGCTCGGGTTCTTTAAACATTTGCGCGCCACCGGCACCACAGCAAAGGCCGTTGCTTTT
>NZ_JAQBOI010000033.1 GCF_028288105.1 Mucilaginibacter sp.
CGGTGCATCCGGCGTTAACCTTAAGGCCCAGGCAACCACAGCCTTTGGCTGGAAAGGCGAATGGGAAGGCCAGTTAAAGAAGGCTCAAAAAGATTTTCCGGCAGTGAAATATTAATTTCCTTAAACAGAACATAAAGCCATATTTATGAAAATATTTAATAAAATAACAGGCTTTGCCTTTTTAACAATCCTGTTGCCTTTGTTTCTGAAAGCGTAGACGCAAAATTTTAAGCTCTCCGGCAAGATCGGCAAACTAAACAAGCCGGCTATGGTATACCTGGATTACATGGACAACGGCAAAAACCACGAAGATTCTACCGAGTTGGTTGCAAGCCCGTTATTTCCCTAACCACGCAAACAGCAGCTCAGCAACCCATCAATATGCCTAAATACCTGGATTCTTTTAATGCCCTGACACTATTTAGGGAAGCATTGAACAATGACGGCCTTAACGCTAACCTTTACACAGATGAATACCTGAACAAGTTTCGCGACCGGAGCAATCCTACTTACCAATATCTGTATCCGAATGTAGACTGAACCAAAGAGCTGATCAAGCCATCTTCTATGATGACACAGGGCAACCTTAACGTTAACGGAGGTTCATCAACTGCCCGATACTTTGTATCGCTGGGTTATCTTAAGCAGGATGGTTTGTATAAATATGATGATCTAAATGCCTACAACATTAACGCGGTAATTTCATTAAATAATTTAAATTTCAAGTTAACTAAATCTCTAAGCCGATCTGTAAATTATTTATTTGAGTAATGAAATTTCCATGGGAATATTTTTTCGCATAAAGAAATATAAGATGGTATATTCATATTCGTTTAATAATCATTTGCACACCTTTTAATTATTTTTTACGCATTATTTATTTGTGGAATCTCGAAATCTTCCCGGTGAGAAAAAGATCGTCCATCATATTCCCAATCAAGCGTGAGCTTCCATTTTCCTTCATCACAATCACCAATAGGTATCTCCAACAAGTTATCTTTTGAGCTTTCTACTTTTATTCGCAGACATGAGCCGCAATTTTTGGCAATAGGTGATAGGACCACATTGCCTTTCACGGGATGATTGAAATTAAATCGGATCGTTTTCATATTGAAAGGATTTACAATCTAATTTAAGCCGGTGCGATTGTTTAAAAAATGACTACCGTCATATTCGGCTGATTTGCGCATTAAATAAGCTCAGTTTAAAAATGATCGTGCCCTGTAACTGGAGAGTTTTCTTACGGCTATAGATCAGCGATTCCCACCCTTGTTTTGCCATTGATAATAGTAACGTTTGAGTTTGATCCGCAGCACATCGTAGACCAGCGTATAGAGTAGGACGGCGACCGGCGCCAGGAAGGCATGAAAGCCCAGGGAACGAAAAATATAAGCGCCACCGAGCGCGCCGCACATGAAAAAAAAGATAATAGCCAGGCGAAGCTTGATGCGCGATCTCAACAGTGGGTGGTCGTTGCGTGTTTTTTGTAGTAACTGTGCCAATTCTATACCCAGATCGGTAAATGTGCCGGTTAAATGAGTAGTACGTACAACGGAACCGGATACCAGGGACACCAACGCATTTTGAATACCCATCGCGAAAAGCAGGCTGCCTGCAAACAATTCCTTGCCCGCCAGGCTGCCATTATAGCGATGACCAAGTAAGGCGACCGCCAGTAAGATCGCGATTTCCGTGCCCACCGGGATCACATAGGAATATTGCTGATTGCGACCGATACGGGAGACAAGCAGGCTCGAAGTAAACGCGCCAGCGAGGAACAGGAGCATCCATAAAGCGACCACCCGTGCCGTTGCCCAGTCCTGGAAAGCTATCCGCTCAGCAAACAAGGCTGCATGTCCGGTCACGTTGGTGGTCAATACGGCAAAGCCCAGGAAACCCGCCGCATTGACAAAGCCCGCGGTAAACCCCAGCAGTGAAGCTAGCTTTACGTTGTGTATATAGGTCCGTTTTGTTCCCTGGTGCAGAAGCATGATTTAAATGATATTTGAAATTACCAATTGGTGTATGGGGGGCGGTTTACAAGCCGCCGGCATTTCCAGGAGGTATCCTGTATGGTTTGTACACGAAGTGCTGATCAGACAGCATTTGAATTTCCTCCTTTTGGATGTTTGCATCTACAAGGTTGATATTCAGGGCTTCGTAATGATCCATCCGGTATTGCAGCAGTTCGGGTAGTCCTTCTTTCCCACGCTTAATAAGCCGACCGATATGAGCCGTGCCCCGGCTTTCGCTTTCTCCATGGCTTGCCCTATATCAGTAAATAACCGGAATAGTGAGGCATCGGGTTGCAGGCGTAGCGCCCCTGCGGGTTTGGGCCCGCAGGATTTAAAGTTATTAATACTGATCTCCTTAATTTCCGTATCATTATTATTAACGCGGTAATAGTGATGATAAAACTGCTTTTTTATTTGTTCCATTTCCAATTGAGTATTTCGGGCATATCCTTACCGTTACTGTTGATGTAGTGCTTATGTTCGATGAGTTTATCCTGCATGAGTTGTTTGAGGTAAACGCCTTTGCTACCGGTTTGCGGCAGCCGGTCAATGACATCCATCACCAGGTGAAAACGATCCATTTCGTTCAGCACCGTCATATCAAAAGATGTGGTGATGGTACCTTCTTCTTTGTAGCCCCGTACATGTATGCCCGTATTATTGTCCCGGTTATAGGTAAGGCGGTGAACCAGCCATGGGTAACCATGGAAGGCGAAGATCACCTGTTTGTCTGCAGTGAATAGTTCGTTATAGTCCTTATCATTCAGTCCGTGAGTATGTTCGGTGCTCTTTTGGAGCTTAAACAAATCCACAACATTAATAACCCTGATCTTTATTTCCGGTAGATGTTCTCGCAAAATGCTAACGGCCGCCAAAGTTTCCAGCGTCGGCACATCACCGCAGCAGGCCATCACTACGTCCGGTTCTGCATCCTGGTCGTTGCTAGCAAAGTCCCAGATGCCTATGCCGCGGGTACAATGCGCCACCGCCTCATCCATGTTAAGCCATTGGGGCGCAGGGTGCTTGCCGGCTACAATTACGTTCACATAATGATAGCTGCGCAGGCAATGGTCCATCACAGACAATAGGCAATTGGCATCAGGCGGGAGGTATACCCGCACAATGGTCGCTTTTTTATTGACCACATGATCTATAAAGCCGGGGTCCTGATGGGTAAATCCGTTGTGGTCCTGCCGCCAGACTGTAGAAGTAAGCAGGATATTCAGTGAAGCGATCCGTCTGCGCCAGGGTATTTCCGAAGTGGTTTTCAGCCATTTGGCGTGCTGGTTGAACATCGAGTCCACGATATGGATAAAAGCTTCATAACAGTTGAACAGGCCATGCCTGCCGGTCAGCAGGTAGCCTTCCAGCCAGCCTTCGCACTGGTGTTCGCTCAGCATTTCCATCACGCTGCCCTCAGCGGCGAGAAATTCATCATGTCCGGCGATGGGTGCGTCCCATTGGCGGTTAGTCGCTTCAAACACCGCGTCCAGTCGGTTAGATACTGTTTCATCCGGGCCAAAGATGCGGAAGTTGCGTTTTTCCCGGTTCTCTTTGATCACATCCCGCAGGAAGCGGCCGCTGATATAAGTATCGCCTTCCCCATCCGCACCGGGCACCGGCACGGCTACAGCATACTCCCGGAAATCCGGCAGGCGCAGGTCGCGCAGTAAATCGCCGCCATTGGCATGCGGGTTGGCGCCCATGCGGCGTTCACCATTAGGTGCCAGGGCTTGCAATTCGGGAATTAATTTCCCTTGTTTATCAAACAGTTCTTCAGGTTTATAGCTTTTCATCCAGCTTTCCAGCATTTGCAAATGCTCCGGCGGGGCAGAGGCTGAAACCGCCAGCGGGATCTGGTGCGCCCTGAAATTACCTTCGATCTTGTAGCCGTCCACTTCTTTTGGCCCGGTCCAGCCTTTGGGTGAACGCAGGACGATCATCGGCCAGTGCGGACGGCTTCCGTTTTGATGTCCGGCATCATATTTCACCTGTTTGATCCGGTCCACAGCATAATCCAATGCTGCGGCCATATCGCGGTGCATCTGCTCCGGTTCATCCCCTTCAACAAAGATGGGGTTCCAGCCATAGCCACGGAACAGCTGTTCCAATTCTTCTTGGCTGATACGGGCCAGCACCGTAGGGTTAGAGATCTTATAGCCATTCAGATGTAGGATTGGTAGTACGGTTCCGTCTGTTAGCGGATTCAAAAACTTATTGGAATGCCAGGCGGTAGCTAAAGGACCGGTTTCGGCCTCGCCGTCGCCCACTACACAAGCCACAATAAGATCGGGGTTATCCATTACCGCACCAAAAGAATGACTCAGCGAATAACCCAGTTCTCCTCCCTCGTGGATAGATCCCGGCGTTTGCGGCGAAGCATGGCTGGAAATACCACCGGGATAAGAAAACTGAGTGAACAGTCTTTTCAGGCCTTCCTCGTCTTGTGTAATATTGGGATAAACTTCGGTATAGGTACCCTCTAAATAAGTCCCCGCTACGACCGCTGGTCCGCCATGGCCCGGCCCGGAAACATAGATCATGTTCAGGTCATACTGTTTGATGATCCGGTTTAGATGCGTATAAATAAAGTTTTGCCCGGGCGTTGTGCCCCAGTGGCCCAGCAGCATGTTTTTTACATGTTCCAGCTTTAGCGGTTCTTTCAGCAAAGGGTTATGCCGCAAATACAGTTGCCCTACAGACAGGTAATTGGCCGCTCGCCAGTAAGCATTTATCTTTTGTAGCGACTCGGGTGACAGCGTTTCGGCTGTGCTGTTGATCGGTTCTTTTTCCATCACTATGTTTTAATTTTATCGTTTAAAAGTTCGGTGGTAAGCCTGGCTATCATAAATGCTTCATTAGTTGGGATTACACGCACCGCTACCCGGCTTTTGGGGTTTGTAAGGTCGATCCCCATAAATTCGAGGCCACTACAGATACGTTCCCGAATGATGGGCGAGTTTTCCCCGATACCGCCGGTGAAGACCAACAGGTCCAGGCCGCCCATTGCCGTTGCAAGCGCCCCGATGAATTTTTTGGCTGCATAGCAAAAAACGGCAAGTGCTTCGGCTGCTTTCGGCTCCTTCGGTTCTGCTTGCAGCAGCTCCTGAATATCGCTTATGCCTGCTATGGCTTTTAAACCGGAGTTTTTGCTCAACAATTCGTCGAGTTGTGTAGCTGTCAGCTTGCCCTGTTTTAACAGGAATAACAAAACGCCGGGATCGAGATCGCCACTGCGGGTACCCATCACCAGGCCGCCGATCGGGCTGATGCCCATGGTGGTGTCTACGCTGATCCCATTTTTAACGGCCGCCATGCTGGCGCCATTACCCAAATGGGCAATAATGATCTTCTTTTTTGTAACCTTCGGGTCTTCCGCCGTCAAATCTTGCAGGATATACTGATAAGACAAGCCGTGAAAGCCATATTTCATCAAACCCATAGCCTTATATTTTTCGGGTAAGGCGTAATACTTTGCGTAGGAGGGAATATCCTGATGAAAAGTGGTGTCAAAACAGGCTACTTGCGGTATTTTTGGGAAGGCCGCCTGAAAGATTTTGATCGCCATCAGTTCATTCGGCAAATGGTTGGGTGCCAGGTAAGTAAACTGTGTCAATGTTTTTAGTAACTCGTCGGTAACCAGTTCCGGCTGCCGATGTTGAGGGCCGCCCTGCACCAGGCGATGCCCGATAGCTGAAATAAGAGGAGCCATGTTTTTATCTTTCAGCCACCTGATTATTTCATTTACGGCAACCTTCAAATCTTTAAAAGCTCCTGAACGGCTCTCTATAATTTCACGCTGATCGTTTATGATCTCCAGTTTTCCTGTACCGCTGCCAATCGGACTAATAACACCCGACCATTTCTGTATTAAGGTTTCACCATCGTACAGGCTGAACTTTAGACTTGAAGAACCGTCATTGATCACTAAAACACCTGTGTTTAGCTGTTTTGTCATTTGTTATCTGTTGGAAAGTAAAAACCGGGCAATAAGCTGATGCAAGGCCAGGACGGATAGATGGTTGTATAAATAACTGGCACCTATTAAGCGGTACCAGTTGTTAATAAAGGCCTGTTAAAGTAAGACTTGAACAGGCGGATTGTTTTGATTGTTATTTTTAAGCAATTAAATCTATCAAATATGTCAATAAGCCTGCTTTAGTAACAACTCTTCAAAAGTCCGCAATTGTTCTTTTGCATTATCTGGTAGTAGCTGCATCTCGTTAAAAAGTGTTTTATAATAATCGATACCATTTAACAATTGCTCCTTAAATTTCTGCAATTGCTTGCTTTTCTTCTCCGTTAAGTTGGCCAGGTTTTGCTGAACATCTTTTTGCAAGTAATCGATATAAAGTTCAAGTTCTTTTAAAAACATATGCGGGCGCGCTGCATTTTTTAATACATCCAGCTTGCCATAAATATGGCCCACCATTTCATCCAACGAAAAAGTCCTTCTAAAATAGGCCAGGTTTGGCCCGGGGCAAATGGCCACGGCGGTATTCTCTTTAGGTTTGGCAATACCGTATTTTAAATACGCCGATGAGCAAAGACCTTCGCACAGACAAATTTTTTCGGTAATGGTATTAAACGCGGCCTGATGCTCGGCCTCGGGTAAACCTGAATTATCAAGTTGTTTTATTTTAAGGTTTTGATATTCTCTTGATGCTATACAAATAGGCTGATCAGTAAATTCAGTATTGCTGCAAAGAAATTTTTTGGTACAGGGGCTGCCCGGCCGCTTATTCTCGATGCGGCTGATTCTTTGCTGTTCGGAAGAACTGGGTTTGAAATTGTTGAATAAAATACCAAGCGGTGATGAGTTGCTTAAATAGTAATCGCTTTCGGTAGCTCCGGTTAACTTAACTAAGGTTTCATTATCTACGTTAGTGGCCTCGGGAACCAGCAAAAAGGGGCTACCCCAACCTGTAGCATCAACGTGGTAGTGGTCTCTTAGAAACGCGTTCTCATCGGCAGTGCCAATACCACCCTGCACACTTATCTTTTGAACAGGTGCCTTGGTGGTAAACATCCCTTTTTGTATCAGGGCGCTGTCGTATAACCCGTATAGCTCATCAAGCATTTCATCCCTGCGTGTCTTAAACTCTTCCAGAATTGGCCCAAGCAAAAAGCCTTCTGTAGCAAAGGCGTGCCCACCGCAGTTAAGGCCCGATTCTATCCTGAACTCGGACACCCAAAGCCCTTTCTTAGCCAAGAATTTAGCCTGTATAAATGCCGAACGAAAATCGCTTACCTTAAGAATTATCTTTTTTTCAAAACGTTCGTTATCATAAGGGAAAAAATCAGGAAAATTTTCGAGATAGCTGTATAACCTGGGGTTCATACCTGCGGATAAGATCACCGAAGATTGCAGTTCGCTTGTCGCGAAGCCTCTTAAAGCAGCGAGAGCGTCTGTGTTTTCATCGCCGGTGTAGTCTCCTTCGGCGTTAAAGTTCATTTTATCCACTTTAGCCATAATATTTACATCGATGGACCCCTTTGTTATTTTGTTACGCAGAATAGACTGGAATAATCTCTTTTGCTCCCCGTCGGGAAATTCTTGCATTAAATCGTAGCCTTGTTTTAGCTGCGAAGTTTCTGGCAACAGTTCAAAGTAACGGCAGAGGTCAGATCCGTCAGCAAATGGTTGTTCTTTTAGGTTTTCAAATTGTCGCTCAACCAGTTTTTTTACCAGGTTTAAATACGCAGTAATTCGTTTTGCACGGTAATCGTTTTCTGTCTTTTTAATAGGCATAAATGCCTCTTCGTTTTCATAGCAATGGTATTCGCGCATGCGCTCTATCAGTTCATCATCAACAACAGACATGACTGATGAGATCCCATAGCGCGCCACTTTGAGCGGTGTATCAATAGAAAAACCTAAACCTAAAACTGGGATATGAAATGTATGGCTCATAGGCCAAAAGTAAACGAATGCCATACCGGTAAAATTGACCATCGTCACATTTTAGCACAATCGTCATCATTATTTATAAGAGTAAAAGCAAGCAGTTTTGAAGTATTAATACCAACAAATGACCGAAAGCATTTTTACAGAGAAAACCACCTGTTACCACTGCGGCGACGAATGTTTAAGCACAAGCTATATTGTGGAGAATAAGAGCTTTTGCTGCCTGGGTTGCAAAAGCGTTTACAGTATACTATCAGCCAATAACCTTTGCAGCTACTATAATTTTAACGACCACCCCGGTTTAACACGGGCGCGTACCGATAAACGTTTTGATTACCTGGACGAGCCCAGTGTAGCAAAAGAGTTTGTGGATTATACAGATGACAACCTCACTATAGTTACCCTTTACATTCCGCACATCCATTGCAGCTCGTGCATTTGGCTGCTGGAAAAACTGAACAAGTTTAACCCCGGCATATTGTACAGTCGCATAGATTTCCTGAAAAAGCAGCTAAACATCAAGTACGATACCAAACAGCTAAGCCTTAAACAGCTGGTTGAGCTGCTTTTTGATATTGGGTACGAACCGCTTATCAGCCTGCAGGATGTTATCAAAAAGCAGAACCGTGTAAATACTCAAGACAACCTGGTGCAGCGCATTGCTGTTGCCGGCTTTTGTTTTGGCAATGTTATGCTGCTTAGTTTCCCGGAGTATCTGGGGTTGTCTGCTTTCGAGCAAACGTTTAAACATTTCTTTGGCTGGTTAAATATAATGTTTGCGTTACCTGTGGTTTTTTACAGCGGTCGCGAATACTTTGTCTCAGCATGGCAGAATCTCCGAAATAGGGTTTTAAATATAGATTTCCCGCTGGCCCTGGGTATAGTGGTATTATTTGCCCGTACGGTAATTGAAATACTTACCCAAACAGGTGCGGGCTTTGCCGATACCCTTTGTGGGCTGGTGTTTTTCCTGCTGGTAGGCAAGTTTGTGCAACGCAAAACCTATCATCACATTTCATTCGAACGCGATTACCGTTCATTCTTTCCGGTAGCGGTACAGGTAATAACAAATAATATAGAAAGACCGGTACCCCTTGCCGACCTTAAAGTTGGCCAGCGGATAGTGCTGCGTCATAACGAGATCATTCCTGCAGATGCTATTTTACTAAAAGGCGAAGCCCTGATTGATTTCAGTTTTGTAACGGGCGAATCAATCCCTATTAGTAAAACGCTTGGCGAGATCATCTATGCAGGCGGGAGGCAGACGAGCGAAGCTATCGAACTGGAAGTGGTGAAACCTGTTTCGCAAAGTTACCTTACCCAGCTTTGGAACAACGAAGCATTTACACGCCAGCAGGATAACCGGATGCAAACCTTTAATGAGCGGGTGAGCAAATATTTTACAGTGATATTATTGGCTATTGCTTTTGCTTCACTTATTTTTTGGCTGCCAACAAGCTTAAACAGGGGGCTGGCGGCTTTTACCGCGGTACTTATTGTTGCCTGCCCGTGCGCGTTGGCCTTGAGCACGCCGTTCACCATGTCGGCAGCGCTGAGCATATTTGATAAGAACTTTTTCTATTTAAAGAATACTGCAGTGGTTGAGCAAATGGCTAAAATAGATACTGTTGTTTTTGATAAAACAGGTACGATAACTACTGCAACAGAAAACGGCATCATGCTGGTCGGGGCGTTAACAGGCCGTCAAAAGCAAATGATATACAGCGTCTGCAGCAATTCCAACCATCCTTTATCGCGCATGATATGCAGGTATTTTGGCAAAATTAAAAAGCTCCCGATTGCTTTGTATAAAGAAATGCCAGGTAAAGGAATCACTGCATTTGTAGATAATGTTGAGGTTAGGGCTGGCAGCGGACATTTTATGTTTGGGCAGCACGACGCCGCAGATGCGACGAAGGTGCATTTTACTATCAATGGGGAATACCTGGGGCATTTCCTGTTTAAACAAAACTACCGGGGAGGCTTACAACAAACGGTAGATAGCTTATCGACTTATCAAACATTTCTGATTTCAGGTGATAGCGATCACGAAAAGAGGGAGTTGCTGCCCGTATTTAAAACCGGCGACAGGATGGGGTTTAACCAATCGCCTCAAAAGAAGCTGGATTTTATACAATTATTGCAAAGGTTAAAAGGTAAGGTAATGATGATAGGCGATGGACTTAACGATGCCGGTGCCCTGCGCCAAAGCGACCTGGGTATAGCCGTGACCGATAACATCAACAACTTTTCGCCTGGCTGTGATGCCATACTGGATGGCCGGTCTTTTAATAAGTTGCCGGCTTTTTTAAAATTTTCAAAAAATACAGTTACTATAATTCATTGCTCGTTTTTGATATCGCTTGCTTATAACCTTATTGGCCTGAGTTACGCAGTTAGTGGTAACCTGTCGCCGCTTACTGCCGCTATACTGATGCCCTTAAGCACAGCTACCATTATTTCGTTTACTACAATAGCCACGCATTTCGCCGCAAAAAGGAGGAAGCTATTATGAGCATCATTTACTTTCTGATAGGATGCAGCGTATTGCTGGCGCTTTTGTTTTTACTAGCTTTTTTCTGGGCGCAACGCACCGGGCAAAACGATGATCTGTACACCCCATCGGTACGCATTTTATTAGACGACGAAACAGGGCCACAGGATAAAAAGTGACCGCCATCATCTTTTCACAAAACCTCCGTCATTCGTAGCCTGCAGGGCTTAAAATACTTTTACACCATATTAAACAACAATTATGCAGCCCGAAAAATTTTACTATGATAATAAGATCGTAAGGAATTTTGGTATTGCCACCATTGTATGGGGCATTATCGGAATGACGGTTGGCCTTATTGCCGCAATCCAGTTATTTAAGCCTGCCATGAATATGGGCAACCAGTACACCACGTTTGGCCGTATCCGGCCGTTACATACCAACGCGGTGATATTTGCTTTTGTGGGTAACGCCATATTCATGGGTGTTTACTATTCGTTACAGCGCCTGTTAAAGGCTCGTATGTTCAGCAATTTTTTAAGTAATGTGCATTTCTGGGGATGGCAGCTTATTATAGTATCAGCCGTGATAACGCTGCCCTTGGGTTTTACCTCATCGCATGAATATGCCGAACTGGAATGGCCTATTGATATTGCTATTACCATTATATGGGTTGTATTTGGTATCAATATGTTCGGCACTATATTTAAACGCCGGGAACGCCATCTGTATGTAGCTATCTGGTTTTATATAGCCACGTTCGTTACTATTGCAGTGCTACATATTGTAAACTCTTTTGAGCTACCGGTATCTGCATTTAAAAGCTATATGGTTTATGCCGGTGTGCAGGATGCATTGGTGCAATGGTGGTACGGGCACAACGCGGTCGCGTTTTTCCTGACCACGCCATACCTGGGTATGATGTATTACTTTTTACCCAAGATGGCTAATCGGCCTATCTATTCATATAAGCTGAGTATCCTGCACTTTTGGGCACTGATATTTATTTATATATGGGCAGGGCCGCACCACTTGTTATACACCACTTTGCCAAGCTGGGCACAATCATTAGGTATAGTATTTTCTATTATGTTGATAGCACCAAGCTGGGGTGGGATGATCAATGGTTTGCTAACCCTGCGCGGTGCATGGGATAAAGTACGCGATGACGTAGTGCTTAAATTTATGGTGGTAGGCTTAACCGCTTATGGTATGGCAACCTTTGAAGGGCCGATGCTATCGTTTAAACAGATAAACGGCCTTGCTCACTTTACCGATTGGATAGTAGCACACGTACACGTTGGTGCCCTGGGATGGAACGGGTTTTTAACCTTTGCCATTTTGTATTGGGTATTGCCGCGCATTTATAAAACACAACTCTACTCAAAAAAGATGGCGGCCTTCCACTTTTGGATCGGCACGCTGGGTATCCTGTTTTATGCTATCCCTATGTACTGGGCAGGTTTTACCCAGGGATTGATGCTTAAGGAATTTACACCCGAAGGTATACTGAAGTATCCTAACTTTTTGGAAACCACACTTCGCATCATTCCTATGCACGTAATGCGATCAATAGGCGGCACATTTTATTTGCTGGGTGTAATTGTGATGGCCTATAACCTGGCCCGCACCATGATGCAAGGTAAGCTGGTAGCCAATGAAGCTGCCGAATCTATGCCGTTAGAGCCGGTAAACGAGGTTACTGATGGCGGCTGGCACCGTAAACTGGAACGCAGGCCTATACAGTTAATGGTTGCCGCACTAATTGTGATCTTAATAGGCACAGTGATCGAATTAATGCCAACCATGACCATCTCATCAAACGTGCCCACTATAGCCAGCGTAAAACCCTATACACCGCTTGAGTTGCAGGGCAGGGATATATACATCCGTGAAGGTTGCTCTAATTGTCACTCGCAAACGGTGAGACCATTCCGTTCAGAGACCGAGCGTTACGGCGAGTACAGCAAAGCCGGCGAGTTTGTGTACGACCATCCTTTCCTTTGGGGATCTAAACGTACCGGGCCCGATCTGGCGCGCGAAGGACAGAAATATGGCAACGCCTGGCACTATAACCACATGATGGATCCGAGGCTGATGTCGCCCGGTAGCATCATGCCAAATTACGATTGGCTGCTCACCCAAACATTAGATACAACAACAACCGGTACTAAAATAAATGCCATGCGTACGTTGGGGGTGCCTTATGCACCAGGATATGAAAACAAAGCCAATGCCGACCTAAATAAACAGGCGCAAGAAATTGCAGAAAACCTGGGCAAGGATAAAATCAAGGTGAAAAATGATAAAGAGATCATCGCCATTATAGCTTACCTGCAAAGGTTAGGTACGGATGTTAAAGCTAATAAAACCGCCAATAAATAATTAAAACCATGTTTAAACAATTCACCGAGAACATAAGCGGGCACCAGGTTTATCTGCTTAGTTCACTGGGTATATTCCTTGTGTTTTTTATCGTAGTCACTGTTATTTTATTGCGGTTAGGCAAAAACCATGTAGACCATATGAGCGAACTGCCGCTAAGTGATAACGAGATCGATCCATCTAAAAATGTAGTGCAATGAAGAAGTGTTTTTTTATCATAACAAGTGTATTGGCAACACAACAAGGTTTTGCGCAGAGCGATAGTATGGTATCAGATGAGCTGAAGAACTACATAGGCTACGGGGCTATAATAACCATGTTACTGCTGTTTTTGGCTGCGATGCTGGTTTTGTTACGCACTTTTAAAGTGCTTATCCGGGTGAGCCTGAAATCGCAGGGCTATACCAACCAGCAGATAGAAGCAGAACTGCAGCCGGCAAAAAAAGAAAAGAAACCCAAAGGCGAGGTATGGAACAAGTTGTTATCCTTAAAGCCATTATCAGAAGAAAAAAGCCTGTTGATAGCGCACGAGTATGATGGCATACAGGAGCTGAATAACCCAACCCCGGCCTGGTTCATGGTGCTGTTTTACTCCACCATTATATTCGCTGTTGGCTATTTGATGGTTTATCATGTGTTTGATATTGGCCAGTTGCAGGATGCCGAGTACAATACAGAAGTAGCACAGGCCGAAGTCGCCAAAAAAATCTATCTGAGCAAAGCCGCTAACCGGGTTGATGAAAATACGGTAAAGGTGGTAACTGATCCCGCCATGCTGGCCGAAGGTAAAGCTACATTTAAGTCAACTTGTGCGCCTTGCCATGGCGATAACGCACAAGGTGTTGTTGGCCCCAACCTAACCGATGAGTATTGGCTGCATGGTAGCAAGATCAATGATATCTTTAAAACTATTAAATATGGTGTGCAGGCTAAAGGCATGCCAAACTGGGAAAAACAGCTTTCGCCCAAGCAAATAGCCGATGTATCTAATTACATCTTATCGCTGCAGGGCACGCATCCGGCAGGTGCTAAAGAACCTCAGGGCGACAAAGAGACTACCGAAAAATTAGCCTTAAATTAATGATGATGGATGCAGCGATAGAGGGTGTAGCGGAAGAGAAGAGGCGGTGGCTGTATCCTGCTTTACGAAAAGGGAAGTTGTACAAATGGCGGTCGGCCATTAGCTATGTGTACCTGCTTTTCTTTTTCGCAGGGCCATTTTTAAGGATCGGCGGGCAATCCCTTTTACTGCTCAATGTTATCGAACGAAAGTTTGTGATATTGGGGCAGGTATTTTGGCCACAGGATATTTTCCTGTTTGTAATAGCAACGCTGGTGTTTGTTGTTTTTGTAACACTTTTTACCATAACCTTCGGCCGGGTATTTTGCGGATGGATATGCCCTCAAACCATATTTATGGAATTGGTTTTCCGCAAGATAGAGATGTGGGTAGAGGGCGACGCCAACAAACGCCGTAAACTGGATGCGGGCGAATGGACAAACGAAAAGGTTTTAAAGAAAGGGGTAAAGCATTTTATCTTCATCCTGCTATCCTTCTTAATAGCTAATACCTTTCTGGCTTACGTTATTGGTAGCGAAAGCCTAATTAATATCATTACCCAACCGGTTACGGCCCATATTGTGGGCTTTATTAGTATCTGGGTATTTACGGCGATTTTTTACCTGGTGTACAGCCAGGTACGCGAATTGGTTTGTACGGTAATATGCCCATACGGTCGTTTGCAAGGTGTTTTGATAGATAAGGATACCGTTGTGGTTGCCTATAATGATGTTAGAGGCGAGCCACGCGGTAAGCTAAAGAAAGATGCAGACCAAACTTTAAAAGGCGATTGCGTGGATTGTGACCTTTGCGTTGCGGTTTGCCCTACCGGGATAGATATCAGGAAAGGCACCCAGTTAGAATGCATTAACTGCACAGCTTGTATTGATGCTTGTAACTACGTAATGGACAAGATAAACAAGCCTTTAAACCTGATAGGTTATTACTCGGAGAACATGATAACGAATAACCAAAAGCCATCTTTTACCTGGCGGATGGCGGGTTACAGCACGATTATGGTATTGTTGATGGTTATTTTAAGCTATTTTATATTTAGCCGCAGCGATGTAGACATAACCATAATGCGCAGCGCAGGTATGCTTTACCAGGAACAGCCGGGCAGTTACATTAGCAATATTTATAACGCCGAGATCATTAATAAATCGAACGAAACAAAAACGATAATCATTAAGGCAACCGACCCGGCCATTAAGATAAAATACATCCAGTCGCCGGGGGCTATTGAAAAGGGCGGGTCGGTAAAAGTGGTATTTTTTGTGATGATGCCCGCGGCTTCTATCCATGCGCCAAAAACAACTGTCAAACTACAGTTGCTAAGCGAGAATAAAGTGCTCGAAACCGAAAGTACATCATTTATAGGACCAATAAACAATTAACGATATGAACTGGGGAAAAGGATTAGTTATAGTGATGCTGCTTTTTATAGGGTTCATTGTTAGCATGAGTTGTTATATGTTTAGCATGCCCGCGGATGATTACGACCATGAGTATTACGAGAAAGGCCTGAATTTTAATCAGGACTATGCAAAAGAAAAACAGGTGGTAACCGACAAGGCGCAGCCTGTAGTAAAGCAGGTAAATGGTGAAGTGTCTATGGAATTTAAACTGCCCGCTATCGGTACAATAAAGCTGATTAACCCTTTAGGTAAAAGTAAAGACCTGATGTTCCCGTTAAACACAAATACCGGAACTCAGGCAAGTATACCCTTAAATAGGTTAACTACCGGGCGTTGGAGCATACGGATAGATTGGAAGAGCGGCAATAAAGGCTATTTATATCAACAGGATCTCTACATCAATGGGAAATAATCAGGTCGCTTTTTTAATAGGCCTTTTTGGCAGCGTGCATTGTGTAGGCATGTGCGGGCCATTGGCTTTTAGTATCCCCTCTAACCGGAAATATGCGTGGTCGTTAGTTACCGATAAGCTTTTGTACAACTTTGGGCGGGTGATAACATACTCTTGCCTGGGGCTGCTTTTGGGTTACCTCGGCAAGCTGTTCTGGCTATCGGGCATGCAGCAAATTGTAAGCATACTGAGTGGTATATTTATTATAGGCCTTGGTATCATTAGATTGGTCCGCTTTAAAAATAAAGGAGGAAACAGTGTTTATTTCCCGTGGTTTTACAAGATGATCAATCTGGCCATAAAACATAAGGCCGGCCATCTGGTGCTGGGGATGCTTAACGGATTTCTGCCGTGTGGTTTTGTATATGTGGCACTTTTTGGAGCCTTAAATACCACATCGCCGGCGGATGCGGCGGTTTTCATGTTCTGGTTTGGTATGGGTACTTTCCCCCTGATGTTTATCGCTACCCTTTGTTTTGGTTTTTTAAAGCCTTTAATACGCCGCCGCATTAATGTGGCCATGCCTTACCTGATGGTATGCCTCGGCTTTTGGTTTATTATTCGTGGCTCGGGCCTAAATATCCCATATTTAAGCCCGTTAGTAAAAAAGATCGGTGTTAGCGTTTGCCAGTAACGCTTTAAAGAATGTGACCAGCATCATATTAGTGATGTTTTAATATCATTCGTTAGCAGTGGCTGATACCGCACTTTTGTCATAATAAAAATCAATATTATGGCAACTTTAACAAATACCGCAGCTCAATGGAGCGAAGTTTCTTTAACTAATAACAACGATAGTTTCCTGACCAAACTTACTGCCTGGGCCGATAAGCAAGCCCCTAACCGTACACTTTGGTTTATGGTATCATTGATAGCCCAGGGCGTATTGTTTCTGCCGGTTCCTGCTGTTTTGCTTTATTATTTTGATGCGCCACTCGCTGTGCTGGCAGTTACATTGGGTCTTTTCTTTTCTAATATTATTGCAGGTATGGGTGGCGCAGGCATCCGTGTAATGCTTGGCTTTTTTGCTTTTAGCATCCTTGCACATTTATTAATGATACTTGTATTTACCCTATAAATTATGATCCCAAAAACGATGAAAGCAGTCGTTATCCATGAATTTGGACAGCCGCTTGTAATAGAAGATGTACCAGTGCCAACGCCAGGCGATAACCAGGTATTGGTAAAAGTAATTGCATGTGGTGTTTGTCACACCGACTTGCACGCGGCTAACGGCGACTGGCCGGTGAAACCGCAATTGCCACTTATACCAGGGCATGAAGCTATTGGTTATGTGGTAGCTTTAGGTGCCGACGTTAAAAATGTGGCCGTGGGTGATATTGTTGGTGCACCCTGGCTTTACAGCGCCTGTGGCTGCTGTGAGTTTTGTATAACAGGCTGGGAAACCCTTTGTGAGGAGCAAAAAAATGGCGGCTACAGCGTTAATGGCGGCTTTGCGGAATATGTTGTGGCCGATTCGCGTTACATCGCGCATTTCCCGAAAGGGATAAACTTTGCCGAGATGGCGCCGATAATTTGTGCTGGTGTAACGGTATACAAAGGTTTGAAAGAAACTGAGGTAAAACCCGGCGAATGGGTAGCGATATCCGGCGTTGGTGGTTTAGGCCACCTGGCGGTGCAGTATGCAAAAGCCATGGGTATGCATGTTGCCGCGGTTGATATTGCAGATGATAAATTAGCACTGGCCAGGCAATTGGGTGCCGAGCTTACGGTTAACGCCCTGAATGAAAACCCGGGCGCGGCGTTGAAGAAAGCAACCGGCGGTATGCACGGTGTACTGGTTACTGCCGTATCGCCAATTGCTTTTGAACAGGGTATTGGCATGTTACGCCGCAAAGGTACTATTGCTTTGAATGGTTTACCAAAAGGTAGTTTTGATCTGCCCATATTTGAGACTGTGCTTAACCGCTATACCGTTCGGGGTTCAATAGTAGGCACTCGCAAAGACATGCAGGAAGCAATTGCTTTTGCGGTTGAAGGTAAAGTAAAGGCAGACATCCATACCGCCAAATTGGAGAATATTAATAGAATTTTTGATGATATGCGTAAGGGAGATATCACCGGCAGGGTAGTGCTGCAGATAGCAAGTGAGTAAGTTTACATACATCAAAAGTAAAAAGGCTGCCCAATTGGGTAGCCTTTCTTATTATATCAGATGGCCATGCTAAATAGCTGGGTAGTTGGTTTATTGCTCCACAGCCTGGCGTCGAGCGCCATGCAAATATTGCGCAGAAAGCGTTTGCCTGTTTCGGTAACTTTAAGTCCCCAGGAGAATAGGTCAATCAAACCATCCTGTGCCAACGGCTCCAGGCGCTCAATGCCGGTGAATAATGCCTCGCAAGGTTCAGCGTGATGGTTCCATGTAGTTTGGCCGGTGCACATAATGTTAAGTATATGTTTACGAATGATTAGGTCATCATGCGTTAAAATATGCCCTTTAAATACCGGTAGTTCTCCCAGTTCAATGTCGTTAATGTAATCTTCCAGCTTCTTTTGATTCTGCGCGAAACCGTACCAGCTATCGCTGATAGCTGATACACCAAGGCCTATCATTAATTGTGTATGTTGATGGGTATACCCCATAAAGTTGCGGTGCAGTGTTCCTTCCAGACCGGCCGTAACCAATTCGTCGTTAGGTAACGCAAAGTGGTCCATACCTACTTCGATGTAACCATGGTTTTTCAGAAGGCTTCTGCCAATTTCATAAAGTTTTGCTTTTGTGGGCGCATCTGGCAGATCTGCTTCTGTAAATTTCCGCTGCCCGGGTTTTATCCATGGTACATGAGCATAGCTATAAAAAGCTATCCTATCGGGCACCAGTTCGCTTACCAGGTGCATGGTTTTCGGTAGGCTGTTAATGGTTTGCAAAGGCAGGCCGTAAATCAAATCGTAATTAATGGAAGTGTAGCCGATTTTTCGGGCTAAATAAGTTACGTTGCGTACCTGCTCCAGAGTTTGGTAACGATTGATAATCAGCTGTACGGCAGGGTCAAAATCCTGTATTCCAAGACTAAGTCGCCTGAAACCCAAGTCAAACAGCGTTTGCAAATGCTCTTCAGTAGTATTACTGGGGTGGGCTTCAAAACTAAATTCGGCCTTGGGATGAATATTTACCCAATCGAGTAAACCGGCTATTAGTTTTTGCAGGTAATAGGGGCTGAAAAAGGTAGGAGTGCCGCCGCCCAAATGTAATTCGCGAATAACAGGGGTATCACCCATAATAGCCCTGTACATTTGCCATTCTTTTAAAACAGCATGAATGTACGGTTCCTCTACGTTATGGTTTTTAGTGATACGGGTATTACAGCCGCAATAGGTGCACAGGCTTTCGCAAAAAGGTAAATGCACGTAAAGGCTTATACCATTTTCAACGTTTGTTTCATAAAAGGAGGCTTTTACAGAGCGCAGCCATTGCCGGTTGCTGAAGCTATCGGTATCCCAATAAGGCATAGTAGGATAGCTGGTATAACGCGGCGCTGCCACGTTATACTTTTCAGTGAGGTGTTTATCCATAACGAAGATTAAATAGGGTTTGATGCCGCGGGCACCTGGCAGTTTTTGGCACAGGCGCAGGCTTTGCCGACGCATTTATTCTGCTGCCACAAGTCAAGATTTTTTATGGTTTGGTCGGCTATGCCCTGCAAGGCTTCGCGGGTTAAATAGGCCTGGTGCGGGGTAATCAGTACATTATCAAACTGCATTAGCTCCTTAAGTAATTCATCTTTAATATTGTCTTTCTCGTGATCTTCAAAGAATAATCCCTTTTCAAATTCGTAAACGTCGAGACCCAAGTAGCCGACTTTGCCCGAATAAATGGCCTGGATAACATCGGTAGTTTTTACCAACGGGCCGCGTGATGTGTTGATCAGCATTACCCCGTCCTTCATTTGCTGTAACGAGGTTGTATTGATGATATGCCTGGTGCCCTCATTAAGTGGAACATGCAGGGAAATGATATCTGAATGTGAGTAAAGATAGGGAAGGGGCACCTGCTCAATTAGTCCCTTATCGTCCGGCAAATTTACGTCGTAGCCAATTACCTTGCAGCCCAAACCCTTAAAAATAGCCGCAGTTGCCAGGCCTGTATTGCCGAGGCCTATGATGCCCACCGTTTTACCGGTAAAATTAAAACCCATCAGGCCATTATTGGTAAAGTTGAAATGATGGCTATGGTCGTCGGCTTTGATGAGATTACGGTTTAGCGCAAAGGCTAGTGCAACTGCATGTTCGGCAATGGCCTCGGGCGAATAATGCGGCACGTTGGCCACTTTGATGCCGTGTTGGCCTGCAGCCTCCTTATCAATATGGTCTGTCCCGGCAGAACGGGTAGCGATATACCTGATGCCAGAGTTAGCCAAAAGTTCAATTACCCCTGCAGAAACATCATCGTTTGTAAAAACAATGACAGCATCCTTACCCTCTGCGTAAAACGTTGTTTCGGCACTCAGGGGGTTTGATATCAGGGTTATATCGTGTTTTTTTTGGTTGGCTTTTGAAAGAAATTCCTTCTCAAACGGTTTTATGCTATATGCTACTACTTTCATCCGCAATAATTTATTTTTCAAAATTATGGCGAATTGCCGGCGCTATAGTTGAGCGTGGTCAGCCAGGAAAATGACGTTCGTCAGTTTTTCATTTTAGCGATCCGTTTTTCATCAATTATAGTAATAAGGCTGCCTTTTTTTTCTATCAGGCCTTCATCCTTAAAATCTGTTAAAGTGCGGCTTACGGTTTCGGTGGCCATGCCCGTCATGGCAGCGAGGTCTTCCCGGTTAATTTTAAATCCTTCTGTGCTATTGTTTTGCTTATGCAAACGTAACAGCGATTCGGCCATGCGTTTACGTACCGAGTTGTAGGCAAGGTGCAGCAATTGTTCTTCTTTATCCCTAACGTCGTTGGCTAATATGCTAATGAACTCGCGTGCCACATCGGGGTATTGGTTAATTAGTTCGTCTAACTGTTCTTTTGGTATCAGGCAAAGCTGCGAGTCTTCTAACGCAGTAGCGGTATCCGCATACGGCTCATTGGCTAACATAGCGTTTACGCCAATGTAATCATCGGTTGCATAAATGCCGGTCATCAGTTCGCGGCCATCCTCGGCAAGCTTCATGGTTTTGATCTTCCCGCTTAAAATAATATACAGCCCATTACCCTTATCACCGTCATAATAAATAACCTGGTTCTTTTTAAACTGCCGGCTTTTACGCTCAGCTACAATACGTTTAAGTTCGGCCAATCCATTGTTTTTTGATAGCAGGCCATTTATTTTATCCAGCGGTTTGCTGTAAAATGTTTCCTGAAGTTCTTTCTTTTTTAAGCGGGTCTCGATGGCGTTAAGTAGTTCAATGTCATCAAAAGGCTTTGTCAGGTAATCATCTGCACCCATTTCCATACCTTTCCGCAGATCAATGCGCTCGGCCTTGGCTGTTAAAAATACAAAGGGTATGGTAGCGGTTTCAGGGTTTTTATGTAGCATGTAAAGTACCCCGTAACCATCCAGATCGGGCATCATGATATCGCACAGTATAATATCAGGTTTATGCTTATTAGCCAGCTCAACCCCAACTTTCCCATTATTTGCCTGTAATACGATAAAATCTGCCAGTTCTAATATCTCAACAATATTTTCCCTGATATCGGTATTATCTTCTATGATCAATACTTGTTTGCTCATGCTTTTTGAATGATATAGTAAATGATGTGCCCTGGTTAACAATGCTGTTAAATTGTATGTTGCCGTTCATTAAATGAGTATAACGGGCAACAATATTCAGCCCCAACCCGGTGCCCGGGATATTACCCGTATTATGCGCCCTGAAGAATGGCTCGAAAAGATGTTTTTGGTCCTTTTCAGGAATACCTATACCGTTATCTTTAATAATTACCGTACATCCGCTTTCATCTATTTCTGTGTTAAATTCGATGAATGTGTTTTCTCCCGAATATTTGATCGCATTGGCTATCAAATTAAACACGCAGTTTCTTAATAGGTTTTGATCCAGCTTAACCATACTTTCTTTACCGGTATGCTGGTAAATAATGTGCTGGTTTTGCTTGGCTACCATTTGCATCTCTTCTGTTATTTCTTCAGAAAATTTTACCAGGTCAAATAAGGAAAAAGTAGGCTCAACTTTACCTGCTTCCAGTTTTTCGAGCGACAGGAAATCATTTAGAATGGTAGTTAAGTTGCCTACAGCATTTTTTATTTTGCCTACGTGTTTAGTAATATTGTCGCTGCTAAAAGCTTGTGCGTATTTATCAACAAGCGATGCCGAAAGTTGTATAGCGCTTAAAGGGGTACGGAACTCGTGTGATGCCATGGATACAAAGCGGCTTTTCAGTTGGCCCAACTCTTTTTCTTTCTCCAATGACAGGCTAACTTCCTCTTTAGCGTTTTGAAGTGCCAGTACAGATTCTTTTAATGATTGGGTTCGCTCTTCAATTAAATCTTCCAAATGTGCCGCATAATCCCTTAGTTGTTCTTCGGCTTCTTTTTGCTTGCTTAGGTCATGAATAAAACCAGTGTATATTTTTCGGCCGGAATAGGCCACCTCACTTACGCCTAACCTGAAAGGGAATGTTGTACCATCTTTACGCAAACCGGTAACCTCACGCCCTATACCAATAATATGCGGCACGCCGGTGTGCTGATAACGCCTGATGTACTCATCGTGTTGGTCGCGATCGGGCGGGGGCATTAAAAATGAAACGTTTTTTCCTATAACCTCTTCAGGGCTATAGCTAAAGAGCATACATGCAGCCGGGTTGATGGTTTCTATCAGTCCCCGTTCATCTATCGTGATGATCCCGTCGATAGCGTTTTGTATAATGGCTTTCAATAAAGCTGCGTTTTCCATAAGCTAAGTTAACCTTTACCGCTAACATTCTGCAAGTATCATGATCCTGGAGCTTTAAAAATGTAATCTATTTCAAGCCAAAAAGTGACTTATATCACTTTTTCAAGTTATGAACCGGTATAAGAGATAAAGGCTGGACATAGCTCACTTTTAAATATGATGCAAGTCATCTGTTCGCCAAGCTGCATTACCCACCTTTACAACAACTAAACAAATATGATGACCACTACTACAGAAATACAGTTTTTGGACGGACCACACTCCAGGTTAAAGGAGTTAAAGTTTACTATACAAACCATGGTAGATCTTATACGTGGACTGCGTGCATTGCATTTTGTAGGGCCATGTATCACCTTCTTTGGTTCGGCACGTTTTAAAGAAGATCATCCTTATTATCAGCTTACCCGTGATGCCGCCGCGGCTTTTGCAAAATTGGGTTTTACGATCATCACAGGTGGTGGACCGGGTTTGATGGAAGCTGCTAATCGAGGCGCCAAAGATGCGGGCGGTTATTCTGTAGGATGCAATATTCAACTGCCTGTAGAGCAAAAACCCAACCCATACCTGGATAAGTGGGTATATATGAGCCACTTTTTTTTACGGAAAGTACTATTGGTAAAATACTCATTCGCTTTTGTGGTAATGCCGGGCGGTTACGGCACGCTTGATGAATATTTTGAAGCGCTTACCCTTATTCAAACCCATAAAATAAAAGACTTCCCGATCATTATTTTGGGGAAAGAATATCATAAGGAATTGATAGAGCACATAGCTGTAATGAAACGCGACGGAACCATAGGAGCAAACGACGAGAAATTTTACCTGGTAACTGATGATATAAACGAGGCTACTGAATTGATCCGAGAAAAAAGTATTAAACAATTTGGGCTGAAGCCAAAACGCAAATACAGGCCATTCAGATGGCTATTTGAGCATAAATAAAACAAAAACATATATGGAAACCTTAAACGCATTATCGGCACGTTCGCTGCAATATTATGTAATGGCCGAACATTGGGCATCTGACCTTAAGTTTTTTAAGATCGAGACCGCTTTTTTTGATAAACTCATTAAAGAATACTTTATTCCAATTGGAGAAATTTCAGGCATGGAAGCATTGCGCGACTTGTTAAATAAAATTAATCGGTTAAAAGAGGACGAACAGGCCACCTGCAAGATGCTTACAGAACAATTACAACAACTGGAACTGATGGCGGAAGATTTTATCCCCGAAAATATTGATAGCATACAGGGTAAACAGGTACAACTGGAATATCTTGTAACCAACCTAACACATGAGTTTAGAGAAGTTAAAAAAGACCTGTTTGTAAAAATAGAGAACATTATGAGAGAAAGTAAAAATATCTTCGGATAGAAGACCTCCATATTTCATAGCCAAATGTTAAGGCGCCATAAATTTATGTGCGCCTTTTTTGTTGCTTTTGGATTAAGTCAGCTTATTAGGTGACCTGTGTCATTATTTAAGGGGTGTGCATATCAGACCTTTACGTCATAAAATAATAAGGTTATGAAAAAGCAGATTAACATAGATGATTATCATAAGTACAGCCATAAAGCCAAAACCCTGCTGCTGGTATGCATGTTCCTTATAACTTTAATGCTTGCAGTATTTACAGGCAAAGCAGCCGATAAGAAGGTTATAACTAAAACCTATCAAAAAGAGCTTTCCGATGAAATAGCAAGGCAACTTGGCGCAGAGAAACTGCCTTTGAATTTTCCACTATCCGTAAAGCGGTTTTACCAGCAGCGGCAGTTTAACCAAAACTGGATAGTTAAGGAAGCTGACGCCGGGCAAACCTGGGCGGCTATGCTCATGATAGATTGCGTTTTGCAGTTTGGGCTTAACCAGGCCGATTATCATCCCAACGAGTTATTATATAGCAAACTTCACGATATTTTAGAACGGCCGGGTCAGGTATCGCTTAACCAGCAAGCGCGTTTCGAAATTATGTTGACCGATGCCATGCTATCATTTATAAATAATCTGCATTTTGGTAAATTCAATCCGCAATATCCTGCTTCAAAAATTGACAAAGGCATGTTAGCTTTTGATGCGATAGGCCTTATAAATAAGGCAATGCTTAGTAAAGATTTTATGCAAGCCATTGTTAGCGCACAGCCGCAAAATAAGTTGTATCAAAACCTTCAGGGGCGTATGCATATTGTGGCTGGTGCGCAGTTGGGCGATTGTTATGAATTTCCCGAAGCTGACGTACGCAAGATGGCGCTCAATATGGAACGTTTAAGATGGGGCGCACTTGATACTGATAATTATATTCAAGTTAACGTTCCGTCTTATAAATTGAGCTTTTATCATAAGGGGGAAGTAGACACCTTTAGGGTAGTAGTGGGTAAGGCAGGAAACCCTACTCCAACCTTAAGTAGCAATATTAAATACTTTACTACCGCACCTGAGTGGAAGGTGCCGCAAAAAATATTTGTAAAAGAGCTGTTGCCGAAAGCCATTAGTGATACTGCATATTTAACCAATAATCATTATTCTATATACAACGAAGCGGGAATGTTGATCAATCCTAACAAAATCTATTTACTAAAAATAAAACAAGCTCCGCAACGCTATCGTGCAACTCAATCGGCAGGGTGCGACAATGCACTTGGGCAGGTTGTATTTAGGTTTGCCAATATTTACGATATCTACTTACATGATACGCCCGAACAGGATTTCTTTTACAGAAAAAACCGCGCCTTAAGCCATGGCTGTATCAGGGTACAAAATGCTGCTAAACTTGCTAAAATATTATTGATTAATGACGATGCGCAAAAAACGCTGCCAATAATGGAAAAAGCCCTCGACGACGGAATTAAAAAGAATTTTTTTCTGAAAAAGCCTATTCCAATTGCGGTAACCTACCTAACCTGCGAGATTGTTGATGGTGCACTAATTGTTTATGACGACATCTACAAACTTGATAATAGCCTTGATATGCTTTTGTATAAAAAGGACGACCAAACCCTAAAAATAACTCAAAATTAACCTTCACAGATATGGAAAAATTCATAAAAGAAATAGACGATATTAACCTGAGTTGTATAAGCCAGGCAGGTTACAAGAGTGCCTATATAGGCGAACTGCATCAATACAACCGTAATGGGTTGTTACTGGCAAACGGTTTTGTAGTTACAACTGCTGCTTACAAGAATTTTATATCATATAATGATTTAGAAAATCAACTCATTATAACTTTAAATGACCTCAGACTTAATGATGCAATTGATTTTGAAAAAATAAGTTTAAGGGCAAAGCAAATGATCATGCAATCGGAAATGCCGGCCGATCTTGGGATGGCAATTATTGGTGCTTACGACTATATGTGTGATTTGGCAGAACAACCTGTTTGCGTAAGCACAAGTTTTACATTTGAAATGCCATTTGATAACACAGATAAAACAATCGAAACTAATTTGAATGTACAGGGCCATTGCGCCTTGCTGTATGCTGTACGTAAGTGTTTTGCAAACCTTTTCAGTATATCGGCTTTACATCATATTGCTTTAAATAAAGTAGATATCGGGAGTTTGGATGTGGCCGTTTGTATTCAAAAAATGATAAGAGCAGATAAAGCATGTGCCGGTGCCGGGCTAACTACAGATTTGAGTTTTAAAGATGAAAATGTAATGCATATTACCGGAAGTTGGGGGCTTGGTAATAGAACTGTTGGCCTTGATAATGAAAATGACGAATACTGGATATTTAAGCCTTCGCTGGCAGGGAAAATGTCTTTGCTTGAAATGAAACTGGGTGCAAAAACAAAAATGCTTATGGTTGCTAAGGAGGATGATTACAGCTTGCAAACAATTGAAACGAAAACACCTGGCGGCATTCAACATCGTTATGTGTTAAATTTAAAGGAAATTGAAGGCCTGGGAAAATGTGGTTTGCTGATAGAGCAGCATTTTAAAAAACCTATGCTTTTCCGATGGGCTAAAGATGGCTTAAATAATCAAATCTATATTCTGTCTATACATCCGGAAGATACAAGGCCGAAACTCCCAATTAACGATTTATCTAAAACATCTGACTTTTACGGTGAGGTAGCTAAATGATCAAGGTCAGGAAAAGAAAATGCTGTTATATGATAACGGTCATTATTTAAATGGCGTGATACAAGCAAATTTGTAAGCATAAAACCAATAAAGATGAAAACGATACTTGTGCCAACAGATTTTTCGCCTTCAGCCAATAACGCTGCAAAATATGCTCTTAAGATCGCTCAAAAAGTAAAAGCAAACATCAAACTTTGTAACGCTATAAAAGTGCCTGCAGAATCTGTTTTTGCGGCACAGGTTGCCTGGCCGCTGGAGGATATCGAACATTTAAAAGATGGGTCGGCGGCGGAACTGATCTATCTCAAAGAGGTTCTACTTCAACAAATAGATAACGAAAGTGGTAGTTTCCGGCCGGCAGTACAGCGTTCCACCGGCGTAGGCAGTGTAATAGATTATGTCAGGAATATTGTTTATGATGATCATATAGACATGGTGGTAATGGGGATGTCTGGAGCTAACACGTTTTCGCGTTTTGTACTTGGAAGCAACAGTCGTGATCTGATAAATAAGGCAGATTTCCCATTATTACTAATACCTAAAGGGCATGATTACCGCCCCATAAAAAAAATTGGCTTTGCAACTGATTTAAGCGGAACCGATATTAATGCTTTGCATTCGCTTGCCAACTTCGCCAGGTATTTTAATGCGGAGATTCTTGTAAGTCACGTTTTGCAAAACCCCGGACAGGACCAGAAACAAGTCGATGCATTTTTAAGTGATGTTACCTGTAAAGTAGACTACCCTCATATTTATTATCGCGCCCTGCAAAGTGACAGTATAAAGAACGGCCTGCAATGGCTAACCGAGAACGGCCAGATAGATGTCTTAGTGATGGTACATCGTGATCACAACTTTTTTAATAATAGCTATACCCAGAAGCTTGCTATTAAAAGTAAGGTGCCATTATTAGTTTTGCCGAGTGGGTTTAATAAGTTCTTGATATAGGGTTGACTGTAGTTCGGCCATATAATATAGCCGAGTATAAAAGTGTTTTGTCAGATTTAAACCTATGAAATTGATAAGCAGCCCAACTATCACTTTAAAGTGGATAAAATTAGTTACTTCCTAAGCTATAAATCAAGATGTTTGCCTATTGAACATGTTGACTTATAGCACTTTATAAGCTCTTTGGTGACCTATGGGTCTTTGTATGTAACAGGTCACCAATAGGTCACCAGAAGAATGCGATTTATTGAATATTTTGGGTAGGTCTTAAAACAAAAAACGCCTTAAATGATGCATTTAAGGCGTTTTTGAATTGTTTGATATGTTATCAGCGGAGAGCTAGGGATTCGAACCCCAGGACCTGTTACAGTCAACAGTTTTCAAGACTGCCGCAATCGACCACTCTGCCAGCTCTCCGGGGACAAAAGTACAAATCCGGGGCGAATTGCCAAACTTGATGTTAACTTTTTTTAAACTAATTATAAACGGTTGATTGTCACTTGCTTATTTAGCAGAATCGTCTGTTTTTTTGGTTCGGAAGGTGTTAAAACGCGGTTTTGCTATACGAATAGTACGCTTGGAAAGGTCAACACTGGCGTTTAATTCAAACCCAATGAGCAATATCATCGAGTTTAGGTACATATATATCATTACTACTATCAATGTACCAATGGCACCATAAACCGTGTTGTATGATGAAAAATTATTGGTGTAGTAGGTAAACCCGATAGAGGTTAATATGGCCAATGATGTAGCCAGTATAGAGCCGGGGTTAATAAACTTCCATTTGCGCTTGTTTGAAGGCCCATAGCGGTACAGTATACAAATGCTGATGAAGAATATCACCAATATTATTAACCACCGTGAGAAGGCTATTAACCAGAACCAGAACTGCGCGTCGCTGTCAAATTTTGTTTTAATAAAGTTTATCACATATTGCCCCGCTATCATAATTGTAATAGCCACCAGTAATGCAACGCTTATTACCACGGTTAGGATGAGAGCTATCAATCGTCTTTTTAACCAGGTACGTGTTTCCAGTATCAGCGACGATTTATTAAAGGCCTGCATTAAATTACTTACACCATTTGTGGCAAAATACAAAGCCGTTAAAAAACCAACGGATAGTAGTTTGCCATTTTGGCGCGCTATAATATCAAAAATGGTATCATGGAATGCGCCATAAGCATTTGTCGGCATTATCATCGCGAAAAGTTCCAGCAAGTCTTTCTGAAACCCTTTTATAGGTATATAGGCTATCAGTGTAAATAAAAATATAATGGCCGGGAAAAGGGCCAGCATAAAATTATAGGCCAATGCTGCCGCGCGGTTTGCTAACGAAGTTTTTTGTATCTCCATTATAAAAAACACAACAACAGTGTATAGGGGCAACGGCCTGAAACCAGGGATGTAAACAGTTTTAGCCCAGTCGGTAAGGTATTGGTAAAACTTAAAGTGCAGTAAAATTCTGTGCGCCCATTTCATTATGGCTAAAATTACTCAAAAAAAGGCTTTAGTTTTTCAATAAAATCAGACGGGGGCAGGCAAGGGCGATTGGTTTTCATATTAACGAAGGCCAGCAGCGTTTCGGCAACGTGTATCAGCTCTTCCCGTTCGTTAAACAGCTCGTACCTGAAATGGATCTTCACACCCGGCATTTTATCCATTATTACGTTGATGGTTATTTCCTCATCATAACGGGCTGGTTTAAGATACTTGCACTTCAGCTCCAGTACCGGCATCATAATGCCCGATGCTTCCATGCCGCTGTAAGTAAGGCCCAGGCTGCGCAGCATTTCTACACGGCCCACCTCAAAAAACTCGGCGTAGTTGCCATAGTACATATAACCCATCTGGTCGGTTTCGCCGTAGCGTACCCTCAATTTTGTGGCGTTCTGGAACATTAGCGTTTAATATTCCTGTCGTTAAGCCCCTGCTGAAACTTGCGGGCGTTTACACGGTGGTCGGCCTCGTTGGTAGCAAAGGCATGGTTGCCGCTAAAATCCGCCTTGGCGCACATATACAGGTAGTCGGTTTTTTTATAATCAAGCACCGCATTAATGGCGTTTACCGATGGCATCATGATAGGGCCTGGGGGCAAACCTTTATACATGTAAGTATTGTATGGCGAATTAGTAATTAAGTCACGATTAAGCACGCGTTTAATGGTAAAATCGTTTACCGCGAAAATGACGGTAGGATCGGACTGCAGCTTCATCCCTTTGTTAAGACGGTTAAGATAAAGGCCTGCAATGGTGGGCATTTCATCATCATGCAAAGCTTCGGCATCTACAATTGATGCTAATACCGATACTTCCTGAGGGGTTAGTTTTATGTCGGCAGCTTTTTGCTTGCGCTCGGGCGTCCAAAACTTCTGGTAATTGTCATACATCCGCTTAAAAAATTTATCTGCCGATGTATTCCAGTAAAACTGGTAGGAGTTAGGGATAAAAACGGTATAAATATTATCGGTAGTAAAACCGTATTGCTCCGCAAACTTAGCCGAATCAAGCAATCTCAATATAGAAACTGAATCGGCCTCTATCTTTTTTGATACAAAACCCGCGAACTGGTCTTTCAGCCTTAAATTATGAAATAATAAGGTTACCGGCTCCTGGTTGCCCGCTTTAAGCATATTTATAAAACTGCGATTGCTCATGCCGCTTTTTAAGCGGTACTTACCAGGCTTAACCCTAAGGTATTTCATGTTATGTGCCGACCACAGAAAAGTGGTGGTATCTTTAACAATCCCCTGTTCACGTATGGTTTTGTAAACCTCGTCAAAGGTAGATCCTGTGCGTATGTACAGGTATTCCTGCTTATCGGTAACGTTCGGCCCAAAATAGCGCAGGTAATAAAATACGCCGGTTGCTGCCAGTGATATGATGATGATTACCACCAGCGCGATCACAAATTTTTTCATATATAAATGGGAAGTTTTTTATTTATTGTTTAGTTTTTGCAGCGCTTTAAGTCCGCCTTTTAGGTTCACCACATTTTGGAACCCGCTTTCTGTTAAAATAGCCTGTGCCGTATCGCTCCTGATACCTGCACTGCAAATAACGATTATCTCGTCTGTTTTGTTGTAATTAATGCTGCTAATGTTTTGTTTCAATTTTGATACAGGGATATGCTGCCCGCCAATATTAAAAGTATGATATTCTATCGCTTCTCTAACATCAAGCAGGTTTAAAGTATCGCCGGTTTGTATGCGTTGCTGTAATTTTGCCGCATCAATTTGCTGGGACATCGCTTGCTTTGCCTTGTGATACAGTTAAATTAATACGCGTACCAATACTGGCTTTACTCAAGGAATCACTCCGCATAGGCGATTGCGAAACCACTACTACATTGGTAGAATCCGTTATCGATCCCTCATAAGTAATAGTACCAATAGTAAGCCCTGCACCCCTAATAGAGAATTTAGCAGCATCCAGATCAAGATTTAACAGCTCTGGTATTTCTACCTCGCTTGCACCTTCGCCGTTACCCAGTACCAGGTCAAGCTTAGAGCCTTTAGGTATTTTGGTGCCCGGTTTTATAATTTGGCCGCCAAAGCGCACTTCCAGTACACGGTCACGGGCAATATCCGAACGATAGGTGGTATCACCAACTTTTAAGCCGTAGTTAGACAGGGTAGCCACCGCTTCACGATAAATGCTTTGATCGGTAGTCAGATCCGGCAGGGAAACATTTGGCGCCAGTTGGGTCACCATGGTTAAGTATATGGTACGGTTTTCTTTAACGTTGGTGCCGGCATCAGGGTCTTGCTCTACAATGGTGCCGGGGGCAATGTCCGGTACATAAACCGAATCTATTTTATAGTTGAAGCCCTGCTCTGTAAGCAAGCTCATCGCTTTATCAACATTAAGGCCTTTTAGCTTTGGTACAGGTATGCCCTGGCCGTGGCGGGTGTACGAACTAAGGCTGAAAAAGGCTATTAAAACTATGCTGATAACCGTGGCTACAACCAATAAAATGGTGTTTCTGAATTGCCTGGTTTTTAAATAAGCCCAAAAATTACTCATGCGTTTCTGTAGGAAATTTAAGTTCAAACATAGGGATTTAATTTTAGATTTTAGATTTACGATTTTGGATTTGAATGTTAAAAAGCATACTGCTTATACGTAATAGCGTGGTGTTTTAACCTCTACTTTAGGTATTATGGCGTTGCCTGCGGCCCGGGCTTTACGCTCATACTGCACAGGCCTTGGGCGCGGGCCGGTATCCGCTTCAATCCCTAACGTGGTTGACCGTTGTAGCGGGAGACGCGAAGTATCGCGTCTCTACGGGGAATAATGTAGAGACGCGATACTTCGCGTCTTTGACAACATACAGGCAACGTCCCTTCCCGCCCGTCATTGCAATGACGGGTTGGTTAGGAGTTCCCCGTAAAACCGAACAGTCGCTGTAACGTTTCCGAACGCTGTATGATGAATAATATATTGTAAATGGTTAATTATAAGTAAGTTAAATTAATGGCATGGATTTTAAACAAGATAAATTTTCTATTTTCGATTTAACTGCCCATTCAAAAAAAGCATACCATGTTAAAAACATACTTTAAACTTGCTTACAGGAACATAACAAAAGATAAAGCCTATTCTATTATCAATATATCAGGTTTGGCAATAGGCCTGGCATCAAGTATCCTGATATTGCTTTGGGTACAAAATGAATTAAGCTATGATAAGTTCCATAAAAATGCCGGCCAGATCTATCGCATAGCCTGCGATTGTGGCGATTCAAAAACCGTGGGCACCCCGGCAGGTATGCCGGCGGGATTGAAAGCGGAAATGCCGGTTATTAAAAATACGGTTCGCATAAAACCAGCCAATACTACCCTGCTGGAAGCCGGAAGCAAAAAATTTGAAGAAGATAACTTGTTCTATGCCGACGAAAGTTTTATGGACGTATTTTCCTTTCCTTTAATAAAAGGCGACCGTGCCACGGCATTAAAACAGGTAGATGGTGCATTATTAACGCAGGCCATGGCCACAAAATACTTCGGGAACGAAGATCCTATTGGCAAGATAATACGAAAAGACAATAAAGAAAACATAATAGTAACAGGCGTTTTGGCTAATATTCCTGCTAACTCCGATCTGCAATTTGATTTCATCCTGCCAATGGCGTCATTAGCCAGAACCAATGACGATTTGAAAAATAGCGTATGGAGTAATTTTAATTTTTACGACTATTTACTATTAGACAAGAGTTTTGATCCTTCTGTTGCCAATTTATCAGGGTTGGAAAAACAAATGGATCAAATATTTCATAAACGTGATGATGGAATGAAAGCCACATTCCACTTGCAGCCCTTAACCCAAATTCACCTTGCACCCGAGCAGTTGGGCGATGGGCCGGGCCACGGGAACGCGCAATATGTAAGCATCTTTTTTATAATCGCTATTTTGATACTAATAGTGGCCTGTATCAATTTTATGAACCTTGCCACCGCGCGCTCAGCCCGAAGGGCCAAAGAAATTGGTTTACGCAAAGTGGCAGGCGCTGTACGCGGGCAGTTGATCCTCCAGTTTTTAAGCGAATCTGTTTTTATTTCTTTCCTGTCCTTATTTCTTGCATTTGTTATCGTTATTTTATTCCTGCCGGTGTTTAATGAACTGGCGAACAGGAAACTCAGCATCAATGTAATGGATGTGAAACTTTGGTTAAGCCTTTTTGGTATTGCTTTGTTAACCGGGCTGGTATCGGGCAGTTATCCGGCCTTGTTTCTTTCGGGCTTTAACCCGGTTAAAGTGCTTAAGGGGAATGTAAAATCAATGGGCGGTAATTTACTCTTCCGCAATACTTTAGTTGTAACCCAATTTATGGTCTCTATTGTATTACTGGTAGGCACAGTAGTTATTTATAACCAACTCAAATTTATAAAAGAACGCAACCCCGGCTTTGAGAAGGCCAATCTTTTGTATGTACCCATGACGGGGGATATGTGGAACAAACAGCAGACGTTAAAGGATGAGTTAAAACAAAACCCACTTACCAGCGACTTTACCCTTATTACCGACCTGCCCACCAACCTGGGCGGCTGGACAGTTAGTGTTGAGTGGGATGGCAAAGATCCGAATTCGAAGCTGGCTATCCCGGTAATGGCTGTAAATGAAGATTTCACTCACACATTCAGGATGAAAATGGCGACGGGCCGGAGTTTTTCAAGGGCGTTTAAAACCGATTCGGGTAGTTATATGATCAACGAAAAAATGGCGGGTATTATGGGTTTAAATGCTAATACAGCAATAGGTAAACCATTAACACTTTGGGGTAACAAAGGCATTATCGTTGGCGTTGTAAAAGATTTTAATTTTAAACCCGTGCAGCAGGCTATAGAGCCATTAGTTATGCCTTTTAATAAAATGGGCGGTTTTACAGTGATAAGGACGCTACCGGGCAAAACCAGCGCTACCATACAGGCATTATCAACAATAAGCCGGGAGCTTAACCCCGCACATCCCTTTAAATTCGACTTTCTTGATCAGGACCTGGCCAACCTTTATAAAGGCGAACAGCAGATGGGCAATATTTTTAACCTTTTTGCCGCCCTTGGTATTTTTATATCCTGTTTGGGGTTATATGGCTTATCCGCCTTTATGGCCGAACAGCGTACCAAAGAAATTGGCGTTCGTAAAGTATTAGGGGCGCCCATTTTTAGCCTGGTTTATTTATTATCTGCCGGTATTACCAGGCTCATCCTGGTGGCTATTTGTATAGCCATACCGCTTTCCTGGTATGCGGTGAACAGTTGGCTGGCCGGTTTTGCCTACCATATAAATGTTAGCTGGGTGGTATTCTTCATAGCATCTATGGCAGCTTTAGGCATTGCCTGGCTTACGGTTAGTTACGAATCTATAAAAGCAGCAACAGTAAACCCTATAAAGAGTTTAAGAACGGAGTGATGGTGATTTGATTTGGAATGTCGAATTTTTAATTTCGGATTTTAAGGATATGTAGCCCCCACAACCCCCTGAAGTGGGAGCTTTTGAAACGCTTAAAGCAAATTCGGTTCCCCCTTCAGGGGGTTAGGGGGGCTTGGCGTTACCTGCGGTCCGGGCTTTACGCTCATACTGCACAGGCCTTAGCCCCATGGCCGGTATCCGCTTCAATCCCTAACGCGAATCATCTCTTTCCCGCCACGTCTTGCTGTAAGGAACGAAGCAATCTCTTTGGGACAGGTCGCCGATTGATTGAACCGTTATTTGTAGGATTTTTGTGATTATCCTGATTTTATTCCTCCGTGTCGGTAAAACAGCTTCGGGCGAAAGCAAGGTCGGAATGTGGCAAAGAAGCCTTTTTGCAGGTTTGATTTTTTGTTATATTAGTAATTTATGATGAAACTTATCATAAGGTAAAAATCCAGTCGTGTCTATAGAAAAATTAAAGCAACATTTTGACAATTACTTTCCGCTGAATGCCGAGGAACTGAATGCCTTAAGCACACGTTTTGCTCAACGTAGCGTTAAACGCCGACAGTTCGTATTACAGCAAGGAGATGTTTGCCGTCATTTTACATTCGTGATCTCTGGCTGCCTTAAAATGTACGCGGTTGATAAAAATGGAAAGGAGCATAACCTTCAATTTATTGCAGAGAACGACTGGGCGACAGACTTAAGCAGTTTTTACTCGGAAAAGCCGAGCCAGCTCTACATTGAAGCTATAGAGCCAACGATGATATTGCAGGCAAAGCATGAGGATGTACTGCATTTATATACCCGCTACCATAAGTTTGATCATAACTTTAGGGTGATAATAGAACAGAAATACATTGAATTACAAGACCGTGTTTTGCAAAATATCAGTTCATCGGCCGAAGAACGGTATGAATATTTTCTGAAACAATACCCTGATCTTTTTAACAGGCTTCCCAATACACAGATTGCCTCTTACCTGGGCATTACCCCCGAATTTCTCAGTACAATTCGTAAAACAAGGGTTAAGTCTTAAAGTATCTTAAGGCTATTTCTTAAATAACTTTATTGGCCACCTTTAATGATATTGGCCAACTTTGCCGTATGGCTTGTGGTAATAACCGGGGCTTTTTTGAATTAATACAAATATGAAAGCAGCAGTTTTAAAACAAGCGGGCGGTCCCGAAAATATTGTAGTAGAAGATAGGGCAATACCAGCACCTTCAGAAGGTTGGGTTTTGGTAAAAGTGAAAGCGTTTGGCCTTAACCGTTCAGAACTGATGACCCGGAAAGGATTATCACCAGGCGTTAAATTTCCAAGGGTATTAGGCATTGAGTGCGTTGGCGAAGTGGAGCATGATCCATCGGGCGAATTTAAACCCGGCCAAAAAGTTGCGGCCTTTATGGGTGGCATGGGCAGGGATTTTGATGGCGGTTATGCCGAATATGCTGTTCTGCCCAAATATTTGCTAATGCCCTTTGACAGCAATTTGACCTGGGAACAATTAGGCGCAATGCCAGAGATGTTCCAAACAGTTTACGGCTCCTTGAACATCGCATTGAAAATAAAGCCCGGAGAAACCCTTTTGATAAGGGGAGGCACATCCTCTATTGGTATGTTGGCCGCACAATTGGCAAAAAATACCGGACTAACGGTTATTGCTACTACCAGGAACCATAACAAAAAAGAAATACTCATAGGCAATGGCGCAGACCATGTTGTGATAGATGACGGAGATATTCAACAAAAAATAAAAGAGATAATGCCCGCTGGTGTAGATAAAGTAATGGAACTTGTTGGCACATCAACCCTTAAAGATTCGCTGGCGTGTATAACCGCGGGTGGTATTGCCTGTATGACCGGAATGCTTGCCGAGCAATGGTCTATTATTGATTTTGCACCAATGGAATTTATACCAGCGGCTGTAAGCCTGACCATCTACGACAGTGGGCAGATCCGGGTTGGTGATAAATATTTTCAGCACTTTATTAATGATGTTGAAAGTGGGGCGGTGAAACTGAAAATTGGCCGTGTGTTTTCACTGCCACAAATTGCCGAAGCCCACAAATTGATGGAAGATAATTCGGCAGGCGGGAAAATTGTTGTTGTTACTTAATATGCACGCCGCTGACGCACGCGTGCTGCGTGTGGTACCTTGTCACCTGGCTATTTACTCACCCCGACAACGCTACGCTGGTCGACCCTCTCTGCTGCGCAAAGAGGGTGAAGAATAATCGGTTTTTTTAAACCCTCTTTCCGCGCAGCGAAGAGAGGGTGGTCGAGCGCAGCAACGACCGGGTGAGTCAACAGCGTTAGGGATAGGAGCGGATACCTGCCCGTGGCTAAGGCCTGTGCAGTATAAGCGCATAGCCCGGCCGCAGGCAACTCCATGGTTAAAAATTAATGATCGTCTATTTTTCGCATTAGTTTTCTAAATCAGCCAAAAGGATGAAAATTGACGCAAATGGTTTTTAACGGCTTCCCGGGTTAAAAGCCCGGGAAGCCTGTTAATAAACAATAATGATGATGTTTTGCGTAAGGTTATCAAATGGTTGGTATAGTTCCGCCATCAATTACGTATTCGGTTCCTGTAAGATAACCGGCGCGCGGCGATACCAGGAAGCCTACCAGTTCAGCCACCTCTTCGGGTTGTGCGGGCCGGCCAATTGGGATTCCGCCCAGCGCGTCCATAACACTTTGGGTAGCTTCCTCTATTGTAATATTTGAGCTCTCAGAGATCCGTTCCATCATCCTGATGGCAGAGGTTGTCTTTATCCATCCCGGAGAAACAGTAAGTACGCGCACACCTTTTGCCGACACCTCATTGGATAAGCCCTTACTATAATTGATAAGCCCTGCTTTAGCTGCTGCGTAGGGTAAGGTAGAATCATATAAAGGTAGTTTGCCCTGAATAGAAGCAATATGGATGATGACCCCATTGCCGCGGTCTACCATTTGTGGTAAAAATCCTCTGTCCAAACGGACGGGGGCCAGCAAATTAGTACGAATAGTAGTTTCCCAGTCATCGTCGGTCAATACCGCGAAACCGCCGCCGGGTGTTTCGGAAACTCCGAGGTTATTAACCAGGATATCCAGCCTGCCATAGGTATTCAAAATTTCTTCAACTACTTTTTGAGTGCCTTGCTGCTGGCTCAGGTCGGCCGCGATAAAATGCAGTCCATCAGTATTTTCCTCCGGCTGATTTCTGGCTGTTATAACTACGGTTGCGCCAGCCTCCAGCAATCTTTCTGCAATGGCTTTGCCTGCACCTTTTGTTCCGCCTGTTACCAGGGCAATTTTGCCCGATAATTCTTTATTATAATTAAATTCCTGTTTCATAGTTAAATGCTTTTGTACAAATTTCGGTAGTACCCGTGGCCTCCGCAAGTACGGTGTTACGATTCATATAGGGATAAATTATTCCCATATTGCCCGTGGCAATACATAGCGTTACATTTGTAACATGTATAAAAAGAAGACATTGCCTAACTTAAGCTGTGGTTTAGACCTGGTAGGTGAGGTGCTTTATGGTAAATGGAAGATGAGGCTATTGTGGTTCATTAATGAGGGATACCAACGCCCGAGTGAACTGCAACGCAAAATACCGGATGCTTCGAGGCGTGTATTGAACATGCAGTTAAAAGAACTGGAAGAGCATGAACTGGTAAGCCGGTTAATTTACCCCGTTATGCCACCGAAAGTGGAATACAGCCTTACTGATTTTGGGCAAACATTAATACCTGTGATATTAGCTATCGGCCAATGGGGGGATAAGCACGAAGAACAGTTGCGGAAACTTATCCTTAAAACGAACGGAGAAAGTTAACATGGAAGTTGTTTAAATACGATTCATTATTTTCTGCGTTTCTCATGTTTCCCGTAAGAAGTTTTCGGTATCATATCCCACATTCAAAATCAAAAACTATCTTTGGCTATCATGAAAACCATAAACGTAGCCCTTTTGGCCGGTGGCTTTACCGGCGAGTACGAAGTATCTATTAACAGCGCTAAAAACATTGCTGCCAGTTTAGATGCCAGCAAATACAAGGTTTATACCATATTAATAAACCGCCACAACTGGGTTTACGAAATTGATGGAAAAGCTACCGACATTGATAAAAACGACTTTAGCCTTACCTTAAACGGCGAAAAGATAAAATTTGATTTCGCGTTCATTACCGTGCACGGTACCCCCGGCGAGGATGGTAAACTGCAAAGTTATTTCGACCTGGTGGGCATACCGTACAACACTTGCGATGCTACCACATCGGCCATTACCATGAATAAGGCTTATACCAAAGCTATTGTAAATGGTATCCACGGTTTACATGCGGCAAAATCCATCCAATTACACCAAAGGGACGAGCATGATACCGCTACCATAGCATCAACATTAAAGTTTCCGCTGTTTATTAAACCCAACAACGGTGGCAGCAGTGTGGGCATGAGCAAGGTTTATAACGTAGGCGGCCTGCACGAGGCTATCGAGAAGGCGTTTAAAGAAGATTCACAGATATTGATAGAGGAGTTTATTAAAGGCCGTGAGTTTAGCATAGGTATAGCACGCCTGAACGGTAAGATAACAGTATTACCCGCTACCGAGATCATCAGCTCAAAAGACTTCTTCGATTACGAAGCCAAATATACCCCCGGCGTATCAGAAGAAATAACCCCGGCCGATCTGCCTGCCGAAAAGAACCACGAAATAGCCGAAATTGTAACCCAAATTTACCTGCGCCTTAATTGCCGTGGCATGGTACGGGTTGATTTTATTTTACTGGAAGGTACACAGGAGTTCTACTTTATTGAAGTGAACACCACGCCGGGCCAATCGGCAAACAGCCTGATACCACAACAGGTAAGGGCTGCCGGCATGAGTGTTTCCGACTTTTATGGTACGCTGATAGAAGGAACAATGTAGGTTTTAGGGCGGTTTTGGGCCGTATTTTTAGTGGTTAAGGGCCGGTTTTTGGCGTTTTAAAGACGTTTTAAAGCTGGTTTTTGGCGATATTTTTAGGTGCTTTTTTTGCTCTGTATGTTTGAATTATGTAACTTTGTTTTATGGCAGCTACAGAAACACTCGAAGATTTTTACAAGCAAAAGTTTAACTGGTTACCCGATAATCTTAGTCAGGATATTGGCCACTTTAATGTTTTCCGCCTGGAAGACTGTTATGCGCCCCATGCCAAGCCTATAGTTTATACCCGCCGCGATTTTTACAAGATAAGCCTGGTGCGTGGTAAAAATATTGTGCACTATGCCGATAAAAGCATCGAAATTGATGGCTGTACGCTGGTTTTCTTTAATCCGATGGTACCATACACATTTGAGCATAGTGATAATATCCGGTCGGGGGCCTTCTGTATCTTCAGGGAATCGTTTTTTACTGAAATGCTGCGGCGTAATATACATGAGCTGCCTATGTTTGCTCCCAATGGCACGCCTACCTATTCGTTAAATGGCGAACAGGAAGAGTACGCGGCGCAGGTTTTTGAAAAAATGCTGGGCGAAATAAATTCCGACTATCGTTTTAAGTATGATCTGCTGCGTAATTACCTTACCGAGTTGGTGCACTACGCTTTAAAGATACAGCCGAAAGAGATCTTATATGAACACCCGGATGCTAACTCGCGTATTACCTCCATATTTACCGAATTACTTGAGCGCCAGTTCCCGATAGAAACACCTGCGCAACGTTTCAACCTGCGCTCGGCTAAAGATTTTGCTGATAGGTTATCCGTACACGTAAACCACCTTAACAGGGCCATTCGCCAAACTACAGGCAAAACTACAACACACCACATTACAGAGCGCCTGGCCAGCGAAGCCAAGGCGTTGTTAAAGCACACCAACTGGAACGTATCTGAAATTAGCTACAGCCTGGGCTTTGAAGAACCTGCCCATTTTAATAATTTCTTTAAAAAACAAACCAATATCACCCCATCTTCTTATAGGGCTGTTTGAATTACGTAAGTATTTGTTTGAATAGTGCAAACGCATAGGGGTGCTGATGTTTTAATTTTGTAATATGCAAAACATCAATATTAAAAACAACAAAAAAACATGGTTCATTACAGGTGCGTCTAAAGGGTTTGGGCTTAGCCTGGTAAAGCAACTGCTGGCTCAAGGGCAGAGTGTTGCGGCAACATCACGCAACCTGGCCGAACTGGTAATAGCTGTGGGCTCAACTGCCGATAATTTTTTACCGCTTGAGGTTGACCTGGCCGATGAGGACAGCGTAGGTTGCGCTATGCATAAAACAAAAAAAGCTTTTGGACGTATAGATGTCGTGATAAATAATGCCGGCTACGGCATTGGTGGCAGTATTGAAGAATTAACCGATGATGAAACCCGCGGCAATTTTAACGTAAATGTATTTGGTACGCTAAACGTGATACGTATGGTAATGCCTTATATGCGCTATCAGCAATCTGGCCATATCATTAACATCTCGTCAATAGCAGGCTTTGCACCGGGCACGGGCTGGTCTGTTTACGCGGCTACTAAGTTCTCTATCGAGGGATTATCCACGGTTTTAGCCGAGGATGTGCGCGAGTTTGGTATCAAGGTAACCGTTGTAGCCCCAGGCGCCTTCCGCACCAGCTTTTTAACGCCCGAGTCGTTAACCATAGCTAAAAACCCAATGGAGGAGTATAAAGCAGTGAGGACAAGCCATGACAGATATCTGAAAATGGACGGCCAGCAAGCCGGCGACCCTGAAAAAGCGGCAGCAGCAATTATCAACGTAGCCTACCAGGAAAACCCGCCATTGCATTTATTATTAGGTGCCGATGCTTACGACCGTGCGATGGCCCAACTGGAAAAGCTGGAAAAAGAGTTCCGTTTTAACGAGGAGCTGAGCAGGTCAATGGCATACAGCGCTTAAAAATTTAAACTCGTTATTGTTTGATATTTGCAAGTTTAGCAGGGTAGCGATTTAGGTGAAAAAAGACGACCAAAAAACGCTAAAAAACGTCCTTAAAACGCCTAAAAACGACCCGAAAACCCCCTGGAAACAACTCAAAGTGGGATTAAAATAGGACTTGCGAACAATAATCTAACAAAATAATCATCAACCCAAAAACATAAACAACATGAACAATCAAAAAGTATGGTTTGTAACCGGAGCCTCAAAAGGCCTGGGGCTTTCCCTTGTAAAACAACTATTAGATAAAGGCTACAATGTAGCCGCAACATCACGTAATGTAGCCGACCTGGAAAACGCGGTAGGCAAGTCGGAAAGCTTTTTGCCGCTGGCCGTGAATATTACCGATGAAAAAAGTGTAACCGATGCCATCAGCCAAACCATTAGCCTTTTTGGCAAGATAGACGTGGTGGTAAACAATGCCGGCTATGGCCTGGTAGGTGGCTTGGAAGAATTAACCGACGCCGAAGCACGTGCAAACTTTGATGTAAACGTGTTTGGCTCGTTAAACGTGATCCGGGCTGCAATGCCGCACCTGCGCGAGCAAAAATCAGGTCATATATTCAACATCTCATCAATTGGTGGTTTTACCGGCAACTTCCCGGGCTTTGGTATCTATTGCGCTACCAAGTTCGCGGTACAGGGCTTTACCGAGTCGTTAGCTGCCGAGATCAAATCGTTCGGTGTGAAGGCTACCATCGTATCACCGGGATATTTCAGGACTAATTTCCTGGCGGCAGATTCATTAGCTGTGCCAAAGCACGAGATACAAGCCTATAAAGAGGTTAGGGAAGTACAGGCAGCCCATCAGCACGATATTGATGGCAAGCAGGCGGGCGATCCTGAAAAAGGCGTAGCAGCCATCATCACTGTGGCCGAAGCGGCTGAAGCCCCCATGCACCTGTTCCTGGGGCAGGATGCTTATGATATCGCCTACAAAAAAATGGATGATGTTAAACATGACCTGGAGACCTGGAAAGAGTTGAGTACTTCAACAGGATTTTAAAT
>NZ_JAQBOI010000042.1 GCF_028288105.1 Mucilaginibacter sp.
CCATACAGCCTGTACCTGCAGCCGTAACTGCCTGGCGGTAAATATGATCTTGTGCATCGCCGCAGCAAAATACGCCTTCAATATTAGTTTCGGTTGAACCAGGGCGGGTTATAATATAACCTGTTTCATCCATGTTTATAAAACCACGGAATATACCGGTATTTGGATTATGACCAATGGCTACGAAAAAGCCGGTAACATCTAAAATTCTTTCTACCTGGGTTTCGTTATTTAAAACCTTAACGGCATTCACACTTTGTCCGTCGCCCAATATTTCAAGAGTTTCAGTATTGTATAATATCTCAATATTTGGTGTGTTCAGCACACGGTGTACCATTGCTTTTGAAGCACGGAACTCGTCCCTGCGAACAATCATGTACACTTTGCGGGCTAATTTAGCCAGATAAGTTGCTTCTTCGGCGGCTGTATCGCCTGCCCCAACTATAGCTACGTCCTGTCCTTTAAAGAAAAAGCCATCGCAAACCGCGCAAGCCGAAACGCCAAAGCCGCTATATTTTTGCTCTGATTCTAAACCCAGCCATTTTGCTGATGCTCCGGTAGAAATAATAACCGTATCAGCCAAAATAGTTTTGTTCTCGTCTACCACCACTTTGTGCGGTAATGATGTAAAATCAACTGAACTTACATAGCCAAAGCGGATATCGGTACCCAGGCGTTCTGCCTGCTTGCGAAAATCCTCCATCATTTCGGGGCCCATAATGCCATCCGGATAACCCGGGAAATTCTCAACATCAGTAGTTTGGGTAAGCTGCCCACCGGCAAGCAAACCTGTATACATAACAGGGTGAAGGTCGGCACGTGAAGCATAAATAGCTGCGGTATACCCCGCCGGACCGGAACCTATGATAAGGCATTTTACGTGTTCAATATCTTGTGACATTTGTATTTTTAATGAGATGCGAATTTAAGCTTTATACATGATTGTGCCAATAGGCCATGGTCAGTATATTGCCATACCTTAATGACTATTTACCAACATTGGCTTTCAATACTCTAATAAAATTACCGCCTAATATCTTATCTATATCTTTTCTGCTGTAATTAAGTTTAAGCAGCTCAGCTGTTATTTTGGGGTAATCGGTAACGCTGTCTAAACCTAACGGGTATGATTCGGCGCCGTCAAAATCAGAACCGATGCCTACGTGGTCGGCTCCCATCAGCTTCACCATATAGTCTATGTGTTTTACGAGCATGCTCATTGGCGGGCGAAATTGGTCTGCCTCGGTTTTGTTGATAACATTTAAGCGGATGCTGGCCAAGTCGTAATCATTATAGATCTTGATCAGCGAATCTAATTCGGTTTTGTGTTTGATGAGATAAGCCTCGTGTCGGGCGTCATAGGTACTGTCAATAAAGCCACTGTAAAAGTTCAGGAATACTACGCCACCATTTTTGGCTATGGCCTTTAACTGGTAATCTTTTAAGTTACGACGATGCGGGTTTAAGGCGTAAACACAACTGTGTGATGCAATAACCGGCTTTGTGGTGATAGCCATCACATCATTAAAGGTTTGCTCGCCGGGGTGCGACAAATCAATAATAACACCCAATTTATTCAGCCGTTGCACTACCTGTTTACCCAATTCTGTTAAGCCTTTGTGTTTTAAAGTATCTGCATGTAAGGTTTCATCGCGGGCAGATGTTGCCCAACTGGTGCTGTTATTCCAGGTGAGGGTTAAGTAAGTCATGCCGCGTTTATACAAGCTGTCAATATAATCCAACCGGTCTTCAATCATGTGGCCGCCTTCTACCCCTATCATAGCGGCCAGCTTATTCTGCTTAACCGTTTTCTGCAAGTCGGCAGCAGTGCGGACTAATTGAATTTTATCTGGGTAATGTTTAATGAGCGCGTATAAAGAGTCTATTTCGCGGTTGGCATAAGCGTAAGCTGTGCCGTTACCATATTGGTCGCCGCACCAAACAGAAAAAACCTGCACATCAAGGCCGCCGGTTTTGGCGCGTGGCAGGTCAAAGTTGCCTGTAGATTGCAGTTTGCCTAAGTCTACCTTGGTGATTAGCTGGTTTGATAGCGCATCATTATGGGTATCTATCAGGATTGCTTTTTGGTGGATCTGGTTTACGTTTTGGGCGGATGCGGTTAGTGCCGATAGCAGGAATAGCGGTAGTAGCAGCTTTTTCATGCTTTGAAGGTAATGAAACTACCCTTCTCCGTTCACATAGAAATCAAATAATTTTGATTTAGGTATATTTATCCTTATTTGCCAATAATGATTGCCTCCATCTAAAACATGCATTTGTTCATTTAAGCGTGTTTTATTAATAGATTTTTTCCAAAAAAAATTTATGAAAATAACTTTTTCATTTTGATCATTAATATAGCCAACGTATTGCCTGTAATATTTTTTTAGATTTTTTCTAATGAATAATTTCTGATTTGATGTATCATTTATATTTGCAATATTTTCAATCAATATTCTTTCTGCAAGAATAATATCATTAGTTGTTGGTGTGAATTTTTGATTGCCTCCTGCAAATAGATAGATATATTTTTCATCAAAGGCTATTCCTTCAAATTTCTTTCCCTTTATGTAAACACATTGATCATTTATCCTTTGCGACTTAACTTCCTCTTGTGCGAAAACTTTAACCGATAAAAGAAGAAATATAAATAGCAGCTTTTTCATATTTTGAAGGTAGTAAAAAAACGTGTCATTGCGAGCGATAGCGTGGCAATCTCTTCAGGGCAATTGTACACTTTGCATAAACGAATGGCTTAAATCGCTACGCTCCTCACAATGACACGGTGGATTATCATGTCTGTATTATCCCCACATTAAACGCTTTTTCTATTGGCGCGTGGTTGGCGGCTTCTATCCCCATTGATATTACCTTGCGGGTTTCCAGCGGGTCGATAATACCATCAATCCAAAGCCTTGCAGCCGCATAATATGGGGTAGTTTGGGCATTGTATCTATCAGTGGTTTGTTTTAGCAGTTCCGCTTCTTTCACATCATCCACTACTTCGCCTTTTGCTTTTAAACCGGCCGCCTGCATCTGTACCAAAACTTTAGCTGCCTGGCTCCCGCCCATTACCGCTATTTTGGCGGATGGCCATGCGTATATCAACCGTGGGTCGTAAGCCTTGCCGCACATGGCGTAATTGCCCGCGCCGTACGAATTACCTATTACAATGGTAAATTTTGGCACAACCGAATTGGCTACCGCGTTTACCATTTTAGCGCCGTCTTTTATAATGCCGCCATGTTCGCTGCGGCTGCCTACCATAAAACCGGTAACATCCTGCAGAAAAACCAATGGAATTTTCTTTTGGTTGCAGTTCATAATAAAGCGGGTTGCCTTATCGGCCGAATCGGAATAGATAACACCACCAAATTGCATTTCGCCTTTTTTTGATTTGATAACCTTACGCTGATTAGCCACAATGCCAACCGCCCAGCCATCTACACGACCTAAACCGCAGATGATAGATTGACCGTAACCAGCCTTGTATTCCTCTAATTCCGAATCATCAATCAGTCGTTTGATGATCTCGTACATATCGTATGATTTCTCGCGGTTATCCGGCAGTATGCCGTAAATATCTTTCTCGTTTAGTTTTGGGGCAGATGGTTTGATACGATCGAAACCCGCCTTGTTGTAATCGCCCACCTTATTCATGATGTTGCGGATAGAATCGAGGCAGGCCTTATCGTTAGGGTGTTTATAATCAGTCACACCCGAGATCTCGCACTGCGTAGTTGCACCGCCAAGGGTTTCATTATCTACCTCCTCGCCTATGGCCGATTTTACAAGATATGATCCCGCCAGGAAAACTGAACCTGTACCTTCAACTATCATCGCTTCATCGCTCATGATAGGCAAATAAGCGCCACCTGCCACGCACGAACCCATGATGGCAGCTATCTGGATGATACCCATGCTGCTCATGATGGCATTATTGCGGAAGATGCGGCCAAAGTGTTCTTTATCGGGGAAGATCTCGTCCTGCAGGGGCAAATACACACCAGCCGAATCTACCAGGTAGATAATTGGCAGGCGGTTTTCCATTGCAATTTCTTGCGCACGCAGATTTTTCTTAGCGGTTATAGGGAACCAGGCACCGGCTTTAACTGTAGCATCGTTAGCAACCACAACACATTGTCTGCCGCTTACATAGCCAATCCCGCAAATTACTCCCCCACTTGGGCAGCCGCCATGCTCGGTGTACATGCCATCGGCAGTAAAAGCGCCCACTTCCAGCCAGGGTTTGTCGTCATCAATCAGGTAGGCAACACGCTCGCGGGCAAGCATTTTGCCTTTTTCTTTTTGTTTGGCAGCGGCCTTTTCGCCACCACCCAGGTATATTTTTTTAAGCCTGGTGTTAAATTCGTAAACTAATTGCTTGTTAATATCCTCATTCTTATTGAATTCCAGATCCATACGTGTTCTATAATAGGGTTATGTAATTTTAGGAAAATAAATTAGAAATAACCTAACCAGGATGTGTTTTATTATGCATGCATAATAAATAAAGCAAACTGCCAACTATAAAACTGCGAACGCTAAGTTAAATTCCTATCCCTGAACCAAACTTCATCGGGCTTTATATCTATGTTTTCCATCAGGTTAACAAGTTCTATGGGGTCTACTGAAGCAAGTACCAGTTCGCGATTGGCGGGTTTTAGGTAGCGCTGCTCTACCATTACATCCATCTGCTTTAATAGCATATCATAAAAACCATTGATATTTAGTATCCCTACCGGGTGATTGTGCAGCCCTAATTGCAGCCAGGTAAGTACTTCAAAGAATTCTTCGAGTGTGCCAAATCCTCCGGGAAGCATAATGATACCGTCGCAAAGGTCGTTCATGAGTTGTTTGCGCTGGTGCATGTTCTCTACAATGCGTAGTTCGGTTATACCGGTATGGCCAACCTCTTTATCCATCAAAAACTGTGGGATAATGCCTATGACCTTACCACCACGCCCCATTACCGCATCAGCTAACAGGCCCATTACACCCACATTACCCCCGCCGTAAACCAATGCGATATCCTTACTAACCATAACATCGGCCAGTAGTTCAACGGCTTGTTTTAATAAAGGATCGCCGTTAAAGTTGGCCCCACAGAATACGCAAATAGCTTTCATGAACGCAAATATACATCATACGCCTTGCAGTATAAACCATATTATTATCCATTATCTTTAAAGGTTTATCCATTTAAATGGTACTATTACAATTCTAAATTTATCTAAACCAAATAACCAAAATACCTAAATGAAAAAAACCTTATTACTAACCGCAACACTAATTACGATTTGCCTTTCTTCCTTCGCACAAAATGTTGTTAATCCCCATGTAGAAATTTCGGAGAGCATGGGCAGTTTAATAACAAAAATTGAAACCGATAAGCAGTACACCATAGTAAGCTTTGAGCAATATGCCTATAATGATAGCTCGTGGGTGGTGCTCAATAAAGAAATTTATATTCAAACGGATATTGATAACAAACATTACGAATTTGTAAAAGCCGATGGGATAGCTGTAGCGCCAGAGACAAGGCACACTTTTGCCAAAGCGGGCGACAAACTTTCATTTAAAGTATATTTTAAAAAGATACCGGCTAATGCAAAATTGATAGATATTATTGAACACGCCGGCAGGCGTAGCGATGGCATTACGTTTTTTAATTTTTACAACATAGATCTAACACAGTCGAATCCGGGAGAGCAGCACGTAAAAGTAACTGAGGTTGTTTTGGCTCCCCCGCCACTTAACGAACAATTTAACGCTACCGGGTCAAATGATATCACAAATATGATGGGTGCCATGGGCCCGATGTATGCCAGCCTGATAACATCAATGCTGAATGCGCAACTTAGTTTTTATAAACAACCAGGCAAACTAACCGAAGTTGCCAAATTACATAAGCAATATTTTGACGCCCTTGTAAAAGCAGGTTTCAATTATGAACAAGCTATCAGGATACTTACAAGTGCCCCATTAATTCAAATGGCAAGTTCATCTGGTAAATAATCTAAACTTTACCGAATAAAAAAGGGGATACAATTTGTATCCCCTTTTCTTTTTTATATCGCTGAAATTATCTCGTATAATTCGGAGCTTCTTTTGTAATGGTAATATCGTGAGGATGGCTTTCGCGCATACCTGCAGCGGTGATACGTACAAATTTAGCTTTTTGCAGGTCTTCGATATTAGCAGCACCACAGTAATGCATACCTGCACGTAAACCGCCAATGTACTGGTAAACTACCTCGGCCATGTTACCTTTAAATGGCACGCGACCAACAATACCTTCGGGAACCAACTTGGTTACCACATCGGTCTCATCCTGGAAGTAACGGTCTTTTGAACCTTTAGCCATAGCCTCAATAGAACCCATGCCACGGTATGATTTAAATTTACGGCCTTCGTATATAATGGTTTCGCCCGGTGATTCTTCTACCCCTGCAAACAGTGAACCAGCCATGATAGAGCTTGCACCTGCTGCAATAGCCTTTACAATATCACCTGTTTGTTTGATACCACCATCGGCAATAACCGGGATACCACGGCCTTCAAGGGCTTTGGCACATTCGTAAATAGCATATAATTGCGGAACGCCCACTCCTGCTATGATACGGGTGGTACAGATAGAACCCGGGCCTATACCAACCTTAACGGCATCGGCACCTGCATCGGCAAGGGCGAGGGCAGCATCTGCAGTAGCAATATTACCTGCAATCACCTGCAAGTCGGGATATAGGTTTTTAACGGCCTTAACCATATCAATAACCCCTTTTGAGTGACCGTGAGCCGTATCAACCGTAATAACATCTACACCAGCTTTTACCAATGCGGTAACACGGTCTATATTATCTGCAGCAACACCAACGGCAGCGCCTACACGCAGGCGGCCAAATTCGTCTTTACAGGCATTAGGGAAGTTTTTAACTTTCTGAATATCCTTGTATGTAATTAAACCTACCAGTATACCATCCTTATTTACAACGGGTAGTTTTTCTATTTTATTGGCTTGCAGTATGGCAGCAGCATCTAAAAGGTTTGTACCCTGTGGCGCTACAATAAGGTTTAGTTTGGTCATTACGTCGCTAACGGGCACGGTAAGATCTTTCTGGAAACGCAGATCGCGATTGGTGATAATGCCTTTAAGCTTGTGCTCGGCATCAATAATCGGGATACCGCCAATGCTGTTCTCACGCATGATATTAACTGCGTCAGATAATAAAGCATCTTCCAGTAAGGTAACAGGGTCTTGGATCATGCCACTTTCCGAACGCTTAACCTTGCGAACTTCGTCGGCTTGTTGCTGAATGGTCATGTTTTTATGCAGCATACCAATACCACCTGCCTGGGCAATGGCAATAGCCAAACCGGCTTCGGTTACGGTATCCATAGCGGCCGAAATGATCGGGATGTTTAAACGGATCTTTTTTGTTAAAAAAGTGCTCGTGTTAACTTCGCGCGGTAATACTTCTGAATAAGCGGGGAGTAATAGTACGTCGTCATAGGTTAATCCTTCGGCGACAAATTTGGATGGGTCTAACTGCATAGCAAATAATTATTTGGAGTTATTATTTGCCGGGCAAAGCTAACAAAATTTATGGAATTTGGAAAGCCTGATGTCGAATTGATGATAAGGTGACAATTGCTTGATTTTAATTTCACATTATCAAACCCATCTGGGTTAAAACAAAAAACCGTTGGCTAAAGCCAACGGCAATGTTTTTTCATCTGCACATCTGCATATTCGCAAATCTGCACATCTACTAATATTTCCCTACTATCACTTTATAAAAGTTATCAAAGTCGAAATACTTATTGGCTAATGCCTTTAGTTCTTCGGCGGTGATATTTTTTACGGTTTGGGTATAGCGTTCGTAATAATCGTAATCTAACCCGGCAAAGTGCAGGTTTTTGAATTTATCGGCATGAGAAAGTACATTCTCCAGGCTACCCAAAAGCGAACCCAGCATAAAGTTGCGTACCAGCGATAATTCTTCCTCCGGGATAAGCTCATCCTTTAAAAGGTTCACTTCCTTCTCTATTTCCACTACGGCGGCCTTACAAACATCGGCACCAACTTCTGATGCGATAAAGAACGCCCCCGTTTGTTTGAATGATGACATTCCCGAACCAATGCCGTAGGTATAGCCCTTATCCTCGCGGATGTTGGCCATCAAACGTGAACCAAAGTATCCCCCTAAAACAGTATTTAAAACCTGCAGCGCCGGGAAATCCGGATGGGTACGGTTTACAAACGGTGTACCTATACGGATAGCGGATTGTAAGGCATCAGCTTTTTCCAGATAGATAAAACGCTCGGCAGATGGTTGCAATTCGGGCTGTGTGGTATCTGCAGGGATGGTTACTTCGCCCCAGGCACCTTCAAAGGTTTTGGTTACGACTTCCAGTATCTGCGGATCAGCTTTACCAGCTATAATAATATTGCAATTGCCCGGCTGGTACATTTGTTTATAGTTCGCCAACAAGTCTTCCCTTTTCAGTGATCTGAAATCTTCAGGTTCGGCAGCAAGGCCATAAATAGTTTCGCCATATAAAGCCTTGTTAAATACGCGGCGGGCAACAAAGTCGTTCTTTTGCAAACTTACCTGCAGTTTTTGCTGCTGATTGCGCACAAAGGTTTCCAGTTCTTTTTCCGGGAAAATAGAATCTGTAAGAATGTCTTTTACAACCGGCAATGTGGCTTGCAAATGTTTTGTCAGCGTAAACAGCGTTACCTGCGAAAGGTCATAGCTATAATCAACCTGCAAAAAAGCGCCGTAAAAATCTACTTTATCGGCAATTTGCGCTGCTGTCAGTTTATGTGTACCCTCGGTAAGCATGGTATTTACAGCCACGTTCAACAACGGTTTCTTTGGATCGAAACGAAAGTTACTGAAGATCCATTCTATACGTACCAGGTCCAGATCACCTGAATTGAAAGTGAATATATTACAGCCGTTTGCCAACTTAGTACTTTCGGGGTGTATCAGGTTTATATTTTCTACCCCATTAAATTGCGGGGGTGTTTGTCTATTTAAAATGCTCATGTTCAATATTTATTGATGCATTATTCGCTAATTACTTGAATTGGTTCATTAACGCTCTGCGCTAAGTAAACCAATGTAGAAGAGTTTTCCTTACGGAATATCTTATTAGCATGTGCCTTTATTTGCGTAGCTGTAACGGCTAAAAACCTGGCAGACTCGTGGTTAAAACCATCTGCATCGCCCATTAGTTCGTAAAAGGCCAGGTTCATGGCCTTATCTAAAAGCGACATCTCTGAAAACACCATGGTTGCTTCTGTTTTATTTTTCACCTTGGTTAATTCATCGGCAGGTACATCTTCATTTTTCAGTCGCTCAAGCTCTTGCCAAAGTGCTTCTTCGGCTTGCTCAATGCTTACATTTTCCAATGGTTTACCCTCCAGCACAAACATACCTTTATCCAGGCTGCCGGTTATATAGGCATGTACCTCGCTAAATATATGCTTTTCTTTTACCAGGCTGCGGTACAGGCGCGATGAATTCCCCCTTGAAAGAATATCAGACATTAATTCAACAGGGTAATAACTATCATCAACCCGGCCTTCCATTTGGAAAGCGATGTATACATCATTAAGCGGCACTTTTGCAACTACAGTTTCGCGGCGTTCTTCGATCTGGGGTTGCTCTTGCGGCAAATCGCGAACATATTTTTCGCCCGCAGGTATCGACCCAAACCATTTTTCGGCCAGTACCTTTATATCCTCAGTTTTCACATCGCCACCTACTACCATTATCGCACTTTGCGGGGTATAATGTTTTTTAAAGAAGGCTTTTACATCTTCAATTTTAGCATCCTCGATATGTTTAATGGTTTTACCTATAGTTGCCCAACGGTATGGGTGCTGCTTATAAACCATTGGCCTAAGTTTTAACCAAACATCGCCGTAAGGCTGGTTCAGGTAACGCTGTTTAAACTCCTCAATTACCACATTACGCTGCACCTCCAGGCTTTTCTCGCTAAAGGCAAGGTTAAGCATACGGTCGCTCTCCAGCCAAAAAGCGGTTTCTAAATTAGCCGATGGCAGGGTGATATAATAGTTGGTAATATCGTTGCTGGTAAAAGCATTATTTTCGCCCCCTACCCGCTGTAGCGGGCCATCATAATTAGGTATGTTTGCCGAACCGCCAAACATAAGGTGCTCAAATAAATGGGCAAAGCCGGTTTGCTCGGGGTCTTCGTCGCGTGCACCAACATCATACAGAATGTTTAGCACTGCCATTGGGGTTGTATTATCTTCATGAACTATAACCCTAAGGCCATTGTTCAGTGTAAATCGATTGAATTTAACCATGTAATAACGATTATTTAACGGTAGGCAAATGTATAATTTTTACAAAGCCATAGTGTTTAAATGTTGTAAAGATTTGAAGGTATATAAATTACAGACAGTAATTATT
>NZ_JAQBOI010000055.1 GCF_028288105.1 Mucilaginibacter sp.
AGGCCAGCAATGCAGGGGTGAAGATAAAACTCATTATAAGGGGTATGTGCTGTTTAATAGCAGGGCAGAAAGGCTTTAGCGAGAACATAGAAGTAGTTAGTATAGTAGATAAGTACCTTGAACACGCACGCGTGCACATTTATGGCAATGGCGGCAAGGAGTTACTTTACCTAACATCTGCCGATTTCATGACCCGCAATATTGATAACCGGGTAGAAGTTGGCTTCCCGGTATTGGATGATGACCTGCGGCGCGAAGTACGGGATATTATAAATATACAGCTTGCCGATAATACCAAAGCACGAGATATTACCGGTAACAGTATTAATAGGTACCACAAAACCAATACAGAGCTGTTGACCCGGGCCCAAATAGATATATACACCTACCTTAAAAATAAAAACACAAATTGAGATACGCCGCCATTGATGTAGGATCTAACGCAGTAAGGCTATTAATAGCCGAGATCATAGAGAATAACGGATCAATATCGTTCAAGAAAAACACGTTGATACGTGTACCCGTGAGGCTTGGTGATGACGCGTTCCTGCAAAAAAACATTTCAGAAAAAAAAGCTACCGACCTTATTAAATCTATGCAGGCCTTTCGTAACCTGATGGATGTTTACAAGGTTACCGATTACATGGCCTGTGCCACATCGGCCATGCGCGAAGCTTTAAACGGGCAGGAAGTAGCCGACAGGATTATGATCGAAGCCGGGATAAACCTCCAAATAGTACACGGGGAAACTGAGGCTAAGATCATTTATGCCAGCCACGCCGAGGTCAACATAGATAAGAGCAAAAACTACTTGTATATTGATGTAGGCGGTGGCAGTACCGAACTTTCGTTATTCAGCAATGGCGAGTTGCTGGCATCGCAATCGTTCAACCTGGGTACCATCCGTATTTTGGATAACCAGGATAAGGACGAAACATGGAACGAGATGAAAGATTTTATCCGTGAGCATACCAAAGGATTGAAAAATATCTTCGGGATAGGTACCGGTGGTAACATCAATAAGCTTTTCAAATTATCGCAGGAAAAAGATGGTACCGCTTTAAGCTATATTAAGTTAAGAGCGTTGTACAATTACCTCGATTCGTTCTCACTAAAAGACCGCATAAACGTACTTGGATTAAACCAGGATAGGGCCGATGTTATTATCCCTGCCTGCGAAATATATTTAACTGTGCTAAAATGCGCGAATATTAAGAGTATATACGTGCCTACAGTAGGAATGGTTGATGGAATCATACAAACTTTAATTGAAAAGAATTATACCATAGTACATTAAATTTATTTTAATAAATTGTTTAATAATTAAGAAACTGTTATTATATTTGTGATGCCCGCTCAAAGGGCATGTTTTTCATAGGTAGATGTAGGGTCGAGTACGAGTTATTCGACCCTTTTTTGTGCCCCTGATTTTTATTCCTTTACTTTGTTGGTACAGATGATGATAAAGAGAAAGATCGTGGTAGCCGTTACCGGGGCAAGCGGGGCCATATATGCCAAATTATTGCTTGATAAATTGCAGGCATTGCAAACCCAGATTGCCGAGGTAGCCGTTGTAATGAGCGATAATGCCAAACAGGTTTGGGAGTTTGAATTAGACGATACCACCCACGGTAATTACCCCTTTAAATTTTACGCTAAAAATGATTTTATGGCGCCCTTCGCGTCAGGGTCAGCACGGTTTGATACGATGGTTATTGTTCCATGTTCAATGGGTACATTGGGGCGCATTGCTTCGGGAGTGTCTGACGATCTGATAAGCCGCGCTGCAGACGTAATATTGAAAGAACGCCGCAAGCTGATATTGGTTGCCAGGGATACCCCGTTAAACCTTATCCATATCCGCAATATGCAAACCGTTACCGAAGCCGGTGGTATTATTTGCCCGGCCATACCATCGTACTATAGTAAACCAAAAACCATAGAAGAACTGGCGATGACGGTGGTAAACCGTGTAATAGACCTGATAGGCTTGGAGAATGAAAGCTATAGGTGGGAGGGGATTTAGTTAATTATTGATTTGTTGAATTATAGATTTATGAAGAAAGCATACCTACTCATCCTGTTTATCTCAACAATTACCCTTTCCGCATCCGCGCAGCTAAAAAAAGCTTCGGTAAATGACCTTGCCTTTATGGCTGGTAAATGGGCACTTAAACATGAATGGGGTGATATGGAAGAGTTTTGGGGACAACCAATGGGCGATAACATGGTAAGCACATTTAGGTGTGTTAAAGATGGTAAAGTGGTGTTTTACGAGTTCATGGCAATAGAACAATCTGATAGTATCCCGGTGATGAAACTGCGCCATTTTAATAAAGGTAGTATAGGGTGGGAGGATAAAGATAAGCCCTACCTGATGCCGGTTATAAAACTTGCGAAAAACGAAGTGGTATTTGAATCACTTGATAAAGCTGTTTTGATAACCTACAAACGCATTAGCCCGCTAAAAATGGATTGCATACTGGATGAAAAAGGCAAGGATGGTAAATGGAAGCGGGACGTGTTTGCATATACGCTAAGTAAGTAGATATCAGAAGATGTCATGGTGAGCTTGTCGAACCATTAGCAAGCGTACAAGTCTTGAACAAGCTCAGATTGATGAACCTTTGGCTTTCTTCCGCATCGAATCAAAAAAGAATTTGATTCTTATATACCACTGAATGATCAAAGGCCTGGTTAAAAACAAACGCATTTTTCTGGACTCATGGGTTGCAAATAACCTATACGTTAAATTTGCTTTGTGATAATCGGCCTCGGCGGGTTCAAAAACAGTTTTATTTATTTGTTTGATTTGGTAAAGGTTATAGCTGGTACTTGTATCAGCAGGATAATCAGGTGCCGACCTGCCCAGCCACGATTCATAATAATAACGGTCTTTAGTTAACACAGGTGCTTTAAACTGAGCAAGGTAACTGCCTTTTGCATACCAAAAGTTATACCATATCCACCCTTCTTTTGCCGGGAACAAACCCACTTTGTTTACCCTGGGCTGGTTTAGTATCTGCAGGTTTTTGCGCCAGTTCTCAAACGTTTTGGTAAAAAGGGTTATCTCTTCTAAAGATCGTGAATGGTAATTATGGCTCATCCCTTTGGTGTGGAAATAAATGAAGTTATTATCCGGATGTTTTACCGCCAAATCATGTACCAATTTTAACGCGGGATATTCAAACTCATTTTTAAATGATGTACTTACAATTGCGTCCGGCGTAATTTCATTGATCAGCGTTTTTACTTCATCCGCGAAACCATGGCAGTCTGTAATGTGGATGTACAGATTTGCTTCCGATAAAATCCCGTAACTTTTTAACTGGTATAGTTGCCCCGTTACAATAGCGCGCCAGTTTGAACCCGGGCTGGTGTATAAGTAATAAACTATAACTATACGTTTACCAGCATCAGTAAGATCAATTACTACATCAGTAACGTAGCTGTCGGCTGCAATGTTAAAAAGCTGCCCGTCAGCACTTACCTGTAAATACTTTTGTTTACCGAGTTCTATATAGCCAAACGCGTCATCAAAGTTTATCTCCTGTGGCAACGTTAACTGATTGCCATTGATATATCCGGTAAGTTTATCAGTTACATCAATAGTAACAAGCGGTAATGCATCATTGGTAAATGTGCCATATATGGCGTATATATTCATAGATATAGTATAGTACGGATAATGGCGGAGATGTGATACAATCCTGGAACCTATCGAAAATAATAACTAACCAAACCCAATTTTACATCCCGTTAACAAGCAATCACTAATTCACTAACTCACTAATTCACTAAATGTTTATCTTTGCGCCTTGCAAATGAATAAGAAAGTCGCTTTTTATACACTTGGCTGCAAGCTGAATTACTCGGAGACCTCCTCAATTGGTCGCCTGTTTAGCAACGCCGGTTTTGATACGGTGGATTTTACCGATACGCCCAACGTATATGTAATAAACACCTGTTCGGTAACTGATAACGCCGATAAAAAGTGTAAAAAGATAGTTAAGGAAGCGCTAAAGATCTCTCCAAACGCTTTTATTACCATTGTGGGCTGTTACGCGCAGTTAAAACCAAAAGAAATTGCCGAAATACCCGGCGTGGATATGGTTTTAGGCGCTGCAGAGAAATTTCAACTGGTAGATTTTATTACAGATCTTACCAAGAACCCTAAAGCGGTTGTTTACAATCAGCCCGTATCCGAGGCTAATCAGTTTGTACCATCATATTCTTTTGGCGACCGTACCCGTACGTTCCTTAAGGTTCAGGATGGCTGCGATTACTCTTGTACATTTTGTACCATACCGCTTGCCCGTGGCAGCAGCAGGAGCGATACCATAGAGAACGTTATCGCGCAAGCAAAAGACATAGCAGCATCGGGCGTAAAAGAGATTGTGCTTACAGGGGTAAACCTGGGCGATTTCGGCATCCGCGAGGGTAAACGGGAAGATCGTTTTTTTGACCTTGTAAAGGCGCTGGACGAAGTGGAAGGGATAGAACGTATTCGGATCTCATCTATCGAACCAAACCTGCTTAACGACGAGATAATAGCCTTTGTAGCCACATCAAAACGTTTTGTACCACATTTCCATATCCCGCTGCAATCGGGTTCTGATAAAATATTAGGATTAATGCGCCGCAGGTATAAAAGGGAGTTGTATTTAAATCGCGTAGCAAAAATAAAACAGCTAATGCCCAATTGCTGTATCGGGGTTGACGTGATAGTTGGTTTCCCCGGCGAAACCCGCGAGGACTTTATTGATACTTATAATTTCCTGAATGAGCTGAATGTTTCTTACCTGCACGTGTTCACCTACTCTGAAAGGGAAAATACCCCTGCAGCAAACATGAGCGGCACTGTACCCGGCTCTACCCGTGCCGAGCGGAGCAAAATGCTGCATATATTATCTGATAAAAAACGCCGTTCGTTTTACGAAACCCAAATAGGCAAAACCGACGAGGTATTATTTGAGGGTGGCGATGTAAAAAACGGATATATGCATGGTTTTACCCGTAACTACGTTAAAGTAAAAGTTAAGTACGACCCCATATTGGTTAACGAAATAAAGCGCGTTCATTTAACAGCAATATCATCTGATGGTGACGTTGAAATAACAGAAAGCGAACAAATATTAGTGCATTAACTATTATATTCGCAGCACAAATACCTAAATATGTTTCCAACTCTTTCCTCGCTGATAGAATATCTAACTGGTGTTAACATTCCGTTACCTATACAAACATTTGGCTTTTTTGTGGCTTTAGCCTTTATGGCTGCTTATTGGGCCTTTAGCCAGGAATTTAAGCGGAAGGAAAAGTTAGGTTATATCCATCCGTTCGAAAAAACGGTTACTGTTGGTGCACCAGCTACCACTGCTGAGCTGGCGGGCAATGCCATATTTGGCTTTGTATTAGGTTTTAAAATAGTTGATGCCGCGCTGCATTACAGCGCGTTAATTGATAACCCTCAGGATTTTCTTTTATCGTTAAAAGGTAACTGGGCCGGGGGAATAATTGTAGCTGGATTAATGGCTTATTGGGCTTATTACGAAAATAAAAAGCAAATTTTACCAAAACCCGAGCAACGCCGTGTAACTGTGCACACGTACGAGTTAATGGGCAGCATATTATTGTGGGCGGCTATTTTTGGTTTTGCAGGAGCAAAACTATTTAATGCTTTAGAAAACTGGGGCCAGTTTATGCGTAACCCGGTTGACATGCTGATTGGCTTTAGCGGTTTAACTTTTTACGGTGGTTTAATATGTGGTGGTGCAGCGGTACTATACATAGCAAACAAACATAATATTAGGCCGTTAACCATGCTGGATATTGGCGGGCCCGGTGTAATGCTTGCCTATGGCGTTGGCCGTATAGGTTGCCAAATGAGTGGCGATGGTGATTGGGGTATCCCAAACCTTAACCCTAAACCGGGATTGTTAAGCTGGGCGCCCGATTGGATGTGGAGCTTTAAATTCCCTCATAACGTGGATGGCAACCCTTATGATAATAACATGGTTCATATTCCCGATTGCGTTGGTAAGTTTTGCTATGAACTGAAGCTTCCGGTGTACCCAACATCGTTTTATGAATCGGTTATTTGTATAATGTTATTCTTTGTGCTTTGGCAATTGCGTCACAAGTTTAAAGCCCCGGGCGTGTTGTTTGGGATATACATGATAATGGCAGGTGTTGAGCGCTTCCTTATCGAGCTTATCCGCGTTAATACTAAGTATGTAGTCGCCGGCATCTCGTTCACCCAGGCCGAAATGATATCTGTGATTATGGTTCTGGGTGGTGCTGCATTAATATACATTGGCACCAGTCGTTATAAAAAAACAGGGGCCACTAACTGATAATTATCATCAATTTTAAAGTATTATGCAGTTAAACCAGATCATTGGGCAGGTAATTGATGTGTCTAAAGAAGCCGGTCAGTTCATACGCCAGGAACGCAAAATATTTGATGCCGATAAGATAGAATATAAAGGACTTAACGACCTGGTATCGTACGTTGATAAAACCGCCGAGCAAAAAATAGTAGCGGGACTGGAACTGATACTGCCCGAAGCTGGCTTTATTACCGAAGAAAAAACAAGCACCAAAATAGGAGAGCGCTACAACTGGGTCATTGATCCGCTGGATGGTACTACCAACTTTATACATGGCTTACCTACCTACTCGGTTAGTATTGCCCTGCAGGATAACGATGAACTGGTTTTAGGCGTAGTATATGAAGTAAACCAGGACGAATGCTTTTACGCCCATAAAGATGCACCTGCATACTTAAACGGCGCCGAGATAAAGGTGAGCAACAAACCAACCATTGCCGATAGCCTTATTGCAACAGGTTTCCCTTATTACGATTTTAGCTACCAGGAAGCCTATATAAAATTATTTACTGAACTGATGCGCAACTGCCATGGTCTGCGCCGTATTGGCTCAGCCGCTGTCGACCTTGCGTATACTGCCGCAGGGCGTTTTGAGGCATTTTACGAGTACAATTTAAACCCATGGGATATTGCGGCCGGTATTGTTATTGTACAACAGGCAGGCGGCAAAGTAGTGAACTTTAAAGGCGGCCCGGAAGTGTTAAAGACCCGTGAGCTATTGGCTACCAATGGTAAAATAACAGGGGAGATGCTGGAGTATATTGAAAAGTACTTTAATGTTTAGGTTTTACACCAATTAAATATGTAATTGCCGTCAATTCAGAGCTGATTTTATGTAATATTATGAGCTGAAAGTTTGCGACAGGTTGTACTAAATTTTGTTAAGCCAGTTTGAATATTCCTTCCAGTCTGCAAAATAGATTTGTTTCATTCCATTTCTTTTTATTTCGACAAAATCCAAATTTGAGCATCTGGGGTATTCCGCTTTTATCACTATATCTCTAAAGTCATTATTACTTGTTTTAATTAAATCATCAAGCGCATTAATATCGTTATCGGCCAACTTTAAGATTGCTGCTGAAATTCTATTTTTACTATTAGGTGTGGCACTAATTTCCTGTAGTTTTTGTTTTACGTCATTTGCACAATTGCCAAATTCTCTGCGAATTATTCGTTCAAGAGTTTTATTGCTAACCTTTGCAAATGGTTGTCTTCCAAACAGTAGGATTTGTAATGCGTCGAACATATTCTGCTAATATATAAAAACTCTTTTTTGCCTTTTGTCGCCGGAGTATCTCACATAGTAGATACTGTTATTATGCCTAACAGAGTTGTATACCCACTGCACACTTGTTCCATTCTGTTCCATTTTGCAAAAAGTGGAACAAGTTTAAAATATAAATTACTATAAATCAATTGTTATAGTTATTTGGGTAAAATCCAATTTCGGCTTGTGACACGTGTTCCATTTTCAAAATGGAACAAGCCATAAAAAACGGCATCAATACAAACAAAAACACCGGTCTGAATTTCTCCAAACCGGTGTTAAAATATTTTATCGGTGAAATCACCAAATAACCTGTGTAATCTAAATTATAAAGCTTCAGAAACAACCTCGGTTACTTCCGGAACCATACGTTTAAGCAGGTTCTCGATACCCGATTTTAGGGTTACTGTAGATGACGGGCAACCACTGCATGAACCGCGAAGTTCAACAGTAACCACACCAGCATCAAACGAGCGGTAGCTGATAGCGCCGCCGTCCTGCTCAACAGCCGGGCGAACGTAATCATTCAATATCTGCTGTATTTTTATTTCGGTTTCGGTACCTTCAAATTCAACATCTGTAGCCTGTTCAACTTCCTGAACCTTCAATTCAGATTCAACAGCACCTTTAACAAATTCTTTTAATATCGGCTGGATATCATCCCAGTCGCTGCCTTCGGTTTTGGTAACCGTTACAAAGTTGCTGGCAAAAAACACACCATTAACAAACGAAAATTTATATAATTCTTTTGCAAAAGGCGATTTTTCTGCACTTTCCCTTGTGGCATAATCCACGCTTCCGTTAATAAGCAACTTGTTTACAATAAACTTCATTGTTGCCGGGTTAGGGGTGGCTTCTGTATATACGCTGATATTCATGGGTGTCAAAATTTAATAGTAAACAAATGTACTCAGGTTTTTGATTGTTTGTACTTGTTATTCTTAGTTTTACTTCACCCTGACAGAGGTTTTTTAGATAAGTAAGCTCTTTGGTCAAAAATTACAGTTGCCTAAACATCCATTAAATGTATTTCCTCAAGTTGAAGATTAGCTTGTTTTTCATAAACTTAACAGTATGATATTCACCATCCTCGATAAGAAAACTAACTTTATAAACACCCCATAATACTGTAACACGCGAATTATCGCGCTCAACATACCTTAATTGTTCTAACGGCAGGATGTAGGGGGTGTTTGAATAAAGATCATAAACGTAGAGTGAAGTATCTTTCAAATAAACTCTTTTATATTCTTTTAAGAATATAATAAAAACCGCTAAAAAGATAAAGTTAATCAGTGCAACAATAAAGAAAACCCTAAAGGAAAAATCTGATGTAGTAAGAATTGAATAAATAGCAAAAAAATCAAAACAAGGAAAAGAAAATACAAAAGGGTATGTCCAAAAGGAATGCAATCTCTTCATTCCTTTTAAATCCCTGTATAATTCTGTGGCGTTATCGCTTTAATTTCGTTCTTAACAGTATCACTTACCTGCAACCCCTCTACAAACTCGGCAATGGTTTGCGCATTAACCTGCGTGTTGGTACGTGTAAGCTCCTTTAGTGCCTCATACGGGTTTGGATAGCCCTCGCGGCGCAGAATGGTTTGGATAGCTTCTGCAACCACCGCCCAGTTAGCTTCCAGGCTGGCATTTATGGCAACCTCATTTAGCAATAATTTATTCAAACCCTTAACTGTGGATTTTATAGCGATAAGCGTATGTGCCACCGGTACACCTATATTACGTAAAACAGTGGAGTCGGTCAGATCGCGCTGTAAGCGGGAAATGGGGAGTTTTGCAGCTAAATGCTCAAACAAGGCATTTGCAATACCCAGGTTACCCTCACTGTTCTCAAAATCTATCGGGTTAACTTTATGCGGCATAGCCGATGAA